>JBBSSN010000048.1:0-10342 GCA_038242035.1 Actinomycetales bacterium | reverse complement strand
GCTTGTTGCGCAGCACGCTGACGGGGCTAAAATAATAGGTAGGTGCTCCAGTCAGTGCCCCTGCCCCGGACCCGGCGGTGTTTTCCTGCACACTAGAGGTCGCGAATTTCCCATGGATCACACGCTACGCATACCTGTTCACACGGGGATTCGTCCCCGGGGTCCCGTTGCTCAGGCTGTCCGCCGCCGCGCCGAAGATGGTTGGTGGGCATTGCCGCCCGTAATCGGACGCCCTTACCCACTCACCGGCGGCCTTCCGCCAACCGGGGATGGTACCGCAACCTTGGCCAATGGCCGTGCGATCGTGGATGGGTTGCGGCTGTACGGCAACGCGCAATTCCTGCCGTCGATACCTGTGCGTGCGCCAGCGGGTCTGCTGACCCGCTCCGCTGCGGCTGCTTCGACATCAGCAAGTACCGTGTGGAGAGACGGGGCATGGCAACCCCGGCACCGCCATCGTCGCTGCCGGGTTTAGCCACCAACCACATCTCACACCGGCCCCTCAGGGGCGCCCGTCCCAGCCACGGCATCGTGTCCGACGGCTGGTTTCGGATCCCCTCAACCCACCCATTGGCAACATTATTAGGCGAAGTCTGCGAAGGCACGTCCCGTGGAGAGCCATCCTCCCGACCGCCTTTGTCCCTTTCGTTCCTGCGTGAAGGAGAACACAATGGCATTGTCGGAGCACGAGAAGAAGGTCCTGGATGAGCTCGGTCGACAGTTCGACGCCGAGGATCCGAAATTCGCGAGGTCATTAGGGCCGGATCCGGCCCACGGGCGGTCCAGCCGGCGCATGTTCGTGGGCGTGCTGGTGGCACTGGCAGGAATCGGCCTTCTTTTGTCCGGTGTCGGCCTGGATGCGATTCCCCTGGGAGTGGCAGGATTCCTCCTCATGATCGGTGGCGCGTACTGCGTCTGGCGTGCGAAAAACCCGGCTGGCGGAACCGTGACGCCGGGCAAGGCCAGCACCTCTTTCATCGGCAGCCTCAAGGACCACTGGGAAGGGAGGCGGCACGTCCGATAGCACCGGTCCCGAGGCTGGAACGGGCGTCCGAAAGGTCGTGGCTGGCCGGGATCAAGCTGCTTGGCGGCCCGATCAGGCTGCTTCGCGGCACCCGCCCCCGGGAGCCAGTTCCCGCACCGGGCCTTTTAGGTGCGCGTCGGCCGTTGTCGCTGCACCATGCGGACAGCACATCGCCGTTGAGGCGCGAGAGCTGCCCCGGTGGGGGCGCTGATGTAGCCGCCGGCCTGGATGATCCGGTCGAAGGCGCTGCGGTCCACGATCAGGTCTTTGAGGATCGGGAATGACGGCGAGCGCCACGGTTCGATGTCGATGGTGTCGCCGTCGTTGAACAGGAAGCCCACCAGGATCAGCAGGGCGACGACGGTTGCCGGCTGGTTGAGGACACGCTGGCAGGCCACGGATGGGGTGGCGCCGAGGGACGCGAAGGAACTCCAGATCCTGCGGCACACATGGAAACCGAGGGCGATCAGGGCGACCACGTAGGAGAGCACGACTCACCAGATCGAGAAGCCGTTGATCATTCTTTGGTATGTGTTCGGTGAGGCACCGCCGGGCGCGATGTAGTCCGCGGACAGATGCAGGAGGTGACAGATCACGAAATGGCCGATGACGACCCCGCCTCCAACGCATCTCCGTCAGGGGCCTTGGGCTGACACCGCTGCTCTCGCTCTTCCTCTGAGCCGGACACCCTTCAATGCCACGGCCCGGTGTCGGCACGGCACAGCTCGGCCAAAGTTTCAGCGCCCCGGAAATGAATGGAAATTCCGTAAGAGGGTTCGACCGCACCAAATTTTGCTGGAGTTGGGATGGCGCCCATACATAGTCCGGGGTGCCTGCAGGACTCACGAACGACCCCTTGCCAGGCCCGGGCATCTGGGTAGGCTGGGGGTCAGAGGACCTGGCGCCCTCTCCCGAGCGGTCCCGTTCAGGCATGGCCCCGTCGGGCACAGGAGGTGGCAATGGCATCGAACGGATTGCATAAAGGCGGGTTTGACGTCACCGCCCGCGCCGCGATGACACCGGCTGCGCACGAGCCCAATATCCACTTCAACTACACCAGCGTTGCAAACCATCATCCCGGGAGGAATGCCAGCGTGGATACCAAAAGCGTCCGCACGGCCGGAGAAATCATGAGCACACCGGTCATCACCGTCCCGCCGGACACCCCGGTCGAGGACATCGCAGGGCTGCTGCGCCGACACCATATCAGCGCGGTCCCGGTCGTAGATCCGGCCGGGCATGTGTTGGGCCTCGTCAGCGAATATGACCTGCTGGCCAGGACGGGCGACACGGCGGCGCTAGTCATGAGTACGGCCGTGATCAGCGTCAGCGCCGACACGGAGATTTCGGACATCCGCCGGTTGCTGATTGATCAGCGATTCGGCCGACTGCCTGTGTTGGCTGGCGGCCGGCTGGTTGGCATAGTCAGCCGCGGCGACTTGGTGGCGCTGCTGATCACAGAGTGGGTGTGCGCGGACTGCGGCGAGCCGGTCCGCGGGGAGAGACCGCCGGACAGCTGCCCCAAGTGTGGCGGGGGCAGTGCCGGATTTGTCTTTCAAGAGCAGCCTCCGGGCCCGTAAACACCGGCCGGCGCCAACGAGAGCAGGAGGAACAAGATGGCTGAACGACGCAGAGAGGCAGCGGTGCAGGCGGAGCAACCTGCGGCGCCAACAGACGCAGAAATCACCGGGGCATTCCCCGCAGACGAACCTGCCGAACGGCTCCTGGGCTACTACGCGGACATGGTTCTGATCCGCAAGTTTGAGCTCAGCGCGGACCAGATGTACAAACGTGCCAAGATCGGTGGTTATTGCCACCTGAACCTGGGCGAGGAGGCCACCGTCGTCGGCCTGATGGACGCGCTGATGCCCACCGATTACCTGTTCACCAACTACAGGGACCACGGGTATGCCTTGATGCGCGGCCTGGAACCCGGACGGGTGATGGCCGAGTTGTTCGGCAAATCAGCAGGGGTGTCCAAGGGGCGCGGCGGATCAATGCATATGTTTGACACCGGGGCGCGGCTGATGGGTGGTTACGGCATTGTCGGAGGCCAGATTCCTCCCGCAACGGGCGCCGCCCTTGCACTGACCTACCGCGGCAAGCCTGGACCGGATGCTGAGGTCGTGATGTGCCAGATGGGCGATGGCACCACCAACATCGGTGCGTTCCACGAATCCCTGAACCTGGCCGCCGTTTGGCACCTGCCTATCGTCTACGTGATCGTCAACAACCGCTTGGGGATGGGGACCACCGTTGAGGCGGCCGCCGGTGAACCCGACCTGTACAAGCGCGGCTGTTCCTACAGGATTCCGGGCGAGCGTGTTGACGGCACCGATGCGGTGGCGGTGCGTGAGGGCGCCCGGCGTGCCCTGGACCGTGCGCGGCTGAAGCGCGAGCCTGCGCTGCTTGAGGTGATGAGCTATCGGCTGCGGGGGCACTCGGTGGTGGATCCGGCGAGGTATCGCTCAGCCGCCGACGTCGAAACGGCCCAGGCCGCGGATCCGGTGCCGGCCATGCGCCGCCGTTTGCTGGCGGCGGGGCTGCTCGATGACGCAAAGGCACGGGACATCGAGGCCGACGCCGACGCGAAGGTCGCAGCCGCCGTCGCCTTCGCTGATTCCAGCCCCGATCCCGCACCCGGCCGGCTATTCGACTATGTATACGCCACACCGGTGGCGAATACCTCCCACTCCCTGCCCGGCGATCCCGCGGTGGCGATCCCATGAGCAGCGATTCCATGATCAACGATCCCACGCCCGGTGAGGGAGCGGCCACGCCCGTTGTCACCTACCGTCAGGCACTGAACGACGCCCTGCGTGCGGAACTGACCCGCGATAAGAACGTCATCCTGCTGGGCGAGGAGATCGGAATCTTCGAGGGCTCCTACAAGATCACCGCGGGGCTGCTGACCGAGTTCGGTCCGGAACGGGTCCGCGACACGCCCATCGCCGAGGAAGGCTTCGTCGGAGCTGCGATCGGCGCCGCGATGCTGGGCATGCGTCCGGTGGTGGAGATCATGACGCTGAACTTCAGCCTCATCGCCATCGATCAGATCGTGAACCACGCCGCGAAAATCTACGGCATGTTCGGCGGCCAGACCCCGGTGCCCATGGTGATCCGGATGCCCGGCGGCGGCGGCCAGCAGCTGGCCGCGACACACTCACAGAACCTGGAGGTCTGGTTCGCACACATCCCAGGGCTCAAGGTCGTGGCGCCTGCAACCCCGGCGGATGCCAAGGCACTGCTCCTGGCCGCCATCCGGGACGACGATCCGGTAATCTTCCTGGAGAACCTCTCGCTGTACAACACCAAGGGCGAGGTGCCTGACGGCGACTTGGCCGCCGAAATCGGCAGGGCCGCCGTCGCCCGGGAAGGGACCGACCTGACGGTGATTACTTATTCGCGCGCCACGACAGTGGCCCTCCAGGTGGCACGCCAGCTGGCGGAGGAGGGGATCTCCATCGAGGTAGTGGACCTGCGCAGCCTCCGTCCGCTTGACCGTGAAACGGTCTGCGCCTCCGTCCGCAAGACCAGCCGGGCAGTGGTCCTGGAAGACGACTGGCTCAGCTACGGGGTCGGCGCGGAGATTTCCGCCACCCTCATGGAAGGTGCCTTCGATTATCTGGACGCGCCGGTGCGCCGTGTGGCAGCCGCCGAAGTTCCGCTGCCGTATGCCAAACCCTTGGAACTCGCAGCATTGCCGGATGCGAACGACCTGATCAAGGTCATTCGCGAGCTCCTCGACGCCACCCGCTTCACCCGCCAGCAGCAGAATCGATAGACATTGTTACCCGATAGGGGGATTCCATGCCCGAAGTAGTTATGCCCAGGCTTTCCGACACGATGGAGGAGGGCATACTCAGCCGCTGGCTCAAAAAGGAAGGGGACGCGGTCCGGCAAGGCGATGTGATCGGCGAGATCGACACCGACAAGGCCACGATGGAGTTGGAAAGCTTCGACGACGGAATCCTGGAGAAACTGCTGGTTCAGGAGGGCGCCACGGTCGCGATCGGCCAGCCCCTGGCCGTGATCGGCGACGGCACCGGCAGCTCGGGCCCTGCGGCCACCGGCACCGTGACAGCACCGGGTGGTACGGCCCCGGAAGCGATGGTCGACCCGTCCCCAGGCCAGTCGGTCCCCGCCCCGCCCGCTTCGAAACCCATCCAGGCATCCGCCCATGCGCAGCCGGAGGCCGGTTCGAAACGGCTGTTGAGCTCCCCGCTCGCGCGGCGCGAGGCTGCGCGGCATGGACTGAATCCGGCCACGATCACCGGCACCGGCCCAGGGGGGCGGATTGTGCGCGCGGATGTGGAAGCCGCAATAGCCACGGCGGAGGCGGCTCCCTCGCAGCCTGAACGGCAGGCACGGCAGGCGGGCCCGGGCGCGCGAGCTGAACAGCCGCCGTCGTCTGCCCCGGATTCGGTGGAGATCCCGCTGACGCGGATGCGCAAGGTGACAGCGCGCCGGCTCACGGAAAGCGCGGCTGCACCGCACTTCTACCTGACCGTCGTGGTTGGCGTAGACGCGCTGTTCCGCTTCCGCAGGGAGGTCAATGAACGATTCGCGGACCAAGGTATCAAGGTCAGCGTCACAGACCTGCTGGTGCGGGCCTGCGCCGTCACACTCAGGAGCCACCCGCAGGTCAACTCGTCGTGGGGCGAAGACAGTATCCTTGCGCACCGGCGGATCAACATCGGCGTGGCGGTGGCCCTGGACGATGGTCTGATCGTCCCCGTGGTGACCGACGCTGATGCCAGGAGCCTGGACCAGACAGCTGCGGAAACCCGCTCTCTGGCGGAAAAAGCCCGTGCCGGAACGCTGACGCTGCAGGAATTCAGCGGCGGCACTTTTACCATCAGCAATCTGGGCATGTTCGGCATTGATAACTTCACCGCGGTGATCAACCCACCCGAGGCCGCCATCCTCGCCATCGGGGCGGCCACCAAGGAACCGTTCGTACAGGATGGGGAGCTGCACAGCCGGAGCATCATGAAGATCACTATGACTTCCGACCACAGGGTACTGGACGGTGCCACATCCGCCGCCTTCCTGCGGGATCTCAAGCGCACACTTGAGGAACCGTTGAGGATGGTCCTGTGAAGGGACGATGCCCCCGGTTACCCGCAGGCCCCTGCTTGACGCACGGGCCTTCCGCCGTGGCTCCACGGGTGTGGGCGTCCCTGAGTGAATGGAACGATCCATCCCCAAAACTGTCCTCCATGCGTCCTGGTCAATTTCCTGAACGCCTAACCGCTGCGTCGATGGGATGCGGGGTGTCCCGCCCCGGTGGGGCACTGGCCCGCACCCTGTGTCCGAATCCATGCCTTCTGCGGTGGAGGGGAGCATAATGAACCCAAGGGCACACCGTGCGCGTCGTGTCGACTGTTTTGAACGTCGCAGCGACACGGCAAGTTCAGGCACGGGTGCGGCACGTCAGCGAGGAGGCTGAACAATGTCAAAGACAACGGATGTCCAAGTACGCCGGGTCTATGACGCGGTCAAGGACGACGACGGCGCACGGGTCCTGGTTGATCACATCTGGCCCCGCGGGATGACCAAGGCCAAGGCTGCGCTGGATGAGTGGTGCAAGGACGTCTCCCCGTCAACGGAACTGCGCAAGTGGTACAGCCATGACCCCGCCAAGTTCGCCGAATTCACCAAACGCTACAAGAGCGAACTCAAGGACCCTGCCCGCGCGCAGGCGCTGGAGCACCTGCATGAACTTGCCACATCCGGGAGACTGACACTGCTGACCGCCACCAAGGCCGCCGACATCAGCGAGGCCACCGTCCTGGCCGGCCTGCTCCGCCGATAACGGCCGGACGTGCCCACACCGGAATGAACTTTTGGAAGGAAGCGAACCATGACTGGGAATGCAAACACACCGGAGGCGGCCCAAACTGACGGGGACGATGAGGCGATCCTCGCGCACGGGGAGAGGGTTGTGGTCGGAGTGGACAGTTCGGAAGGATCACAGGCCGCGCTGCATTGGGCGGTGTCCGAGGCACGGCTGCGCGGGGCTGGCATCCATCTCGTGATGGCCTGGCAGCAGCCCCAATATTACGGCGCCGGCAACGGCATGGTGCTGGGCATGGACCCTTCCGGTGGTACGGGAACCATACTGGCTGATGCTGCCGAGACCGAACTTGCCCGGCTCGGAACCGAGGCAGGCGCGGGCGCGCGTGCAGCGATCACGTGGGAAGCCGTTGAGGGACACCCTGCAGAGGTTCTCGTTCGTGCCAGCGAAGACGCGGCCATGGTGGTGGTGGGTTCCCGGGGCCATGGCGGATTCGTCGGAGCGCTGCTGGGCTCGGTGAGCCAGCATGTGGTGGCCCACGCCCGCTGCCCGGTGGTTGTCATCCCGGATGCCCGGCGGCATCGGCCAGAAGGCACGCCGTGAGGTGGCACCGGTGGTGTCGTCTCACGGCACCCACACACTAGGACCAGGACCGCGGCGGGGCCGCGGTGCCCCAGCCAAGCCTGCCCGCAGGCCGGCGGCCGCTGCCGCTGCCGAAGGACGGAATGTCTGCCGCAGAGAAAAACCTGTAGAAGGAACTGCAACGATGAGTGAAAACCAGTCTGCAAGGGAGCCGGAGGCAACCGAATCCGGCACGGATCCCGACGCCTCCTCCGGCGCTGGGAGGATCGTGGTGGGGGTCGATGGCTCGGAAGGATCGCTGGCGGCACTGGTATGGGCCGTGGCGGAGGCAAAGCTGCGTGGCGTCCGCGTTCACGCCGTTCTGGCCTGGCAGCCCCCGGAGTTCTACCCGGCCCCGAATGGCTGGACTCCACGGAGGGGACCGTCGGGGGAATCGGCGCACCAATTGGCCGACGCTGCGCTGGCAGAGGTGACCGGACATGGGGAGGCGGCCGTGGCCGGACAGGGCGTGAAGATCAGTTGCGAGGCACTCGAGGGCCATCCGGCACAGATACTGGTGCTCAGTGCGGAGGGCGCGGCCATGGTGGTCGTGGGTTCCCGGGGCCATGGCGGATTCGTCGGGGTGTTGTTGGGCTCGGTGAGCCAGCATGTGGTGGCGCACGCGGACTGCCCAGTGGTTGTCATCCCGGAGCCCGCTGCCGACAGGATCCGGTCTTGACCGTCACCCCAGGTCGGGGTCCGGCACGTCAGGAGGGGCCGGGCTGGCGGCCGCCGCGGTCCACGCCGCGGCATGGATGCAAATGTTCGACGCCTACCTGCTCGAATCCGCACAAGGCACCGGCACATCCTTCGTGCCTTTCGACCCAGGTAGCGACTATGAGCGCTACATGGATGGCATATCCCGTGCTGACGGCCCCGGTCCTCCCTAGCCCCCCGGAGGCATCAGCCTGCCCGAAGGCAGCCCGGCGGACCGGAGCAGCGTCGGCACCGTGCAGGGGCTCGGCAACACCAAGAACGAGATTGCGCGCCGGCGCATGCGCGAGGACGGCGTCGACGTTGATGAAGGCTCCGTGCGGTTCGTTCGGACGGGCTGGGGGTCGACGCCGGGGCTTGCCCGACTCGCGTTCGGCCTGCTCGCGGCCGGGCGCACACTCCGGATGGAGATCAGCCACACGAAGGCGGCGTACACCCTGGGGGGAGGCGAGCCGTTGCAGATCATCCGCCAAGGACAACCTGTCACGGCCCCTGCCCCTCCACCAGGCTGAAACCGTCGATTGTTTGGCGCGTCACCTGGTTGGAGTGCTTTCGCCGGACCTGCTCGCATCGGTGCGGGTCTTCCTCATCCCGGGCCGCCCAGATGAGGTATTGCAGACCGATATTGCCGAGCGGATGCTGCCCCCGGTGTCCTCTGGTGCGCAGGTACAGCTGTATCTGTCCGTGCCGACGAGCAGGGCCACGGATTCATCGTGGACAGCGACATCCCACTCCCAAAAACTCCCGGTAAAAGGCCTCGGAGCGGTCGAGTTTGGCCACGGACATGACGGCCGATGCCAGTTGCAGAGGATGCCCTCCGCCCTGACCGGTATGAACCCCGTCATCTGGAACGGTCTCCAGGACTTGCCCGGCTGTCCGCAGGAGCCTCGACCGTATGGCCGGCTTCATCTACGATGAAATGGTGACCACGGACCAGGAGATGGTGGGCGGGAGACGGATCGTCGTGGCGGTTGCCACCGCGATTGAACCGGGATGGGTGGCCGCCATCAAGGCGGTCGATGACCGGCTTGATGTGCACTATGAACCGCAGCTGGTGCCGGCACCACGGTTCCCCGGACACGGCAGCGGGACCGGCGTCTTTCAACGGGCCCGGGACCATGATTTCCACTGGCGGACGACGCTGGCCGAGGCGGAGATCGTCCTCGGTTGGCCCCAAGACACTGCGGAGGGCCTGGCGGACCTGGTGCGCACCAACACAGGGCTACGGTGGGTGCAGGCAACGGTTAGCGGGCCGGGCGGATTGGTGGAGGCCGCCGGGCTGACCGCCCAAGAACTGGACAGGTTACAGATCACCGGGGTCGAGGGCATCCAGGCCGGACCGCGGGCGGAGTTCGCGATGTTTGCTCTGCTCGCCTTCGCCAAAGGGCTTCCGCCCCTGCGCTCTGCTTCCCTGGGGCACTCGGAGCAGTCCGTGATGGCCGAGCTCGCCGGGCAGACCTTGCTTGTTCTCGGTCTGGGCCCGGCCGGGGCGGAAGTAGCCCGGCTGGGCAAGGCGTTCGGCATGCATGTACTGGCCGTCACCCGGACAGGGAACGGGCGGGCGCCGAACGTGGACCAGCTGCGGCCCGCACGGTTTCTGGGGGACATGCTCCCTGTCTCCCACGCCGTCGTGCTGGCCTTGCCCCTGACAGAAAAGACCACTGGCCTGATCGGGGACAGCGCGATCAGCCGGATGCGCGCCGACGCGGTGCTGGTCAACATCGGACACGGCGCCGTCATTGACGAGCGGGCGCTGGTAACAGGCCTAGAGTACGGCCAGCCGGCGGCAGCCGTTCTGGACGCCTTTGCTGCCGAAACGTTGCCGTCCCAGAGCGTGCTCCGGTCCCTGCCCAACGTCTTGATCAGCCCCCGCACTGCCGCCGTGTCGCGGAGCGGGAACGAACGACTCATCGCCGTCTTTACGGCGAATCTCCGCCGCTACCTGGACGGGGAGGAACTTGTTGGCCTGCTCCGGCCGTCCTTGCACTACTGAGTGGTCGGGCGTTCAGCGGCGCTGACGTCCGCCAACGGGGTGCCCGTGTCCGCCAGATGCTCAGGGTCGACAGGCTGTCCGCCGCGCACCAACGCCTTGATGGTGTCGGTCTGATCCCAGACATTGATGTTCATCCCGGCCAGCACCCGGCGGTCCTTGAGCCAGAAGACAATGCATTCCAGTTTCTCCT
>JBBSSN010000047.1:0-10362 GCA_038242035.1 Actinomycetales bacterium | reverse complement strand
TGGTACCCGTCAGGGCCGGGATGGAGGCCAGCGGCTTAGGCGTCGAGGCCATTGACGAGGAGCTTGAGGAGGCGGCCGTGGTGGTGGTGGAACCCGCCGACTCGGTGCTGCTGCATGCTGCCAAAGAGAACAAGAGTGCACCCGATGCTGCAACGGCGCCGACTGTGGTGAAGATTGATTTGCGCATGATAAATAATCCCTAATCTCTGGATATGGTTTCCGCAACCGGACTGTTGTTCACAGCTGCTTGCCTGTCAGAGGTACTTCGCGACCGCCGAGGATCCGGATGGGTGGGCCTGTAACCGTTACCGTCCCGTGATCTGCCGGATACCCAGCCTGTTCCCGGCGGGTAACGCGTGGAGGGCTGTACGCCAACCGCTGAACGGTTTGGCCGTCGTCGTACGTTCTATGCCTTCTGCCAGCTGCGATTTACGCCCCACACCACATGCTGGTACCCGTGGTGCTGAAGAGGCAGCTGAGGCAGCATCCGGCCGCCAAAAGCAGGCCATCTGTAGCGAAATGTAAATCGGTCACCGGCCCACCCCGGGAGCCGGCGCGTGAATGTTTTCGTTTCCTTTCGCAGACTCAGCTGCGACAGGTTTCGAAAGTGTTCTGTTCGCCAAGCAGCACTGTTGCACTTTGAGCGCCACGGCCAGCTGTCCGGTATCCGGCTCCGTGCGCCTTGGGGTCATCGACGGTCGACTTGTTACACGACCGTAAAACCATCCGAAAGGGCCCCGCGCCCGGTCAGGGCTGTGAGGACGGAAACACCGTCGCCGCGTTCAACGGCAATCCGTGCAGCCAGGCCAGCAGACTCCAGCAGCGCCTGCGCCGGCAGAGTCACCGTCACCCCGGCAGCGGCCGCGACATCGAGGATGTGGACGGCCAGCTCGAACGTGCGGGTCGGTAGATAGTTGCGCACGTACATGCCTCCTGCGACCGTTTCGATCAGCGCGTCACCCGAATGCTCCAAGGCATGCAGCGAATCTTCAACGAGGACCCGAATGGCTGCTGCGGGGTCCGCTCCCAGTTGCCGGCCGGCCTGCCGCCCCCGCTCCGCCACAGCATCCGGACGCGACGATGTGGTCGCCCGCGTAACCAGTGCAAAATACCGTTCCGGGCTTGTGACCGCTTCACTCCTGGCGGGCTGGTGCAGGTAGGCGGTCACCGTGCTCAGCGCTCTGCCGGCATGCCCAACGAGTGCGCGTAGGTCCCACACCCCAAGACCCGCGTTCTCCCAACTACCTTCGGGAATCCGGGCGACCAGATCTGCAAAGCAGAAAGCAGCAGACCGATACGTTGACGTTGCCGACTCCAAGGCGTCCATGACTCCATAATGCACGACCGGAGCCGGTCGCCTGTCCTTCGAGGCGATGAAAAGCCCTAAGGTTCAATAGTGATTGAACCCGAAAACCGCGTAAGCGTCGATGTTGTTTTCCCGTGCCTGGATGAGCGCGGCGCCCTGCCCTGGGTTTTGTCCCGCCTCCCGCCGGGGTACAGGGCCATCGTGGTGGATAACGGCTCCACCGACGGATCCGGCGAACTGGGCGCTGAGCTCGGCGCACAGGTGGTCCGGGAACCGGTCCGCGGGTTCGGATCCGCTGCGCACGCCGGGCTCCTTGCCGCTACGGCGGACTACGTGGCGTTCTGCGACTGCGACGGATCGATGGACCCGGCTGCGCTCCCCCAATTGCTGGCCCCCGTCCTGGCCGGAACCGCCGATCTGGTGCTGGGCTGCCGGCGGCCGGAGCGCCGGTCGTGGCCTGTGCATGCCCGGATCGCCAATATTGTGCTGGCGTGGCGCCTTCGCCGGCTAACCGGTGAACGAGTGAGCGATCTTGGTCCGATGCGTATTGCGCGCCGTGCCGACCTGCTTTCCCTCAATCTGTTGGACCGGCGCAGTGGCTACCCGCTGGAGATGTTCCTTAAGGCCAGCGCGCGGCAATGGCGGATTAGTGAGCTGCCCATTACTTATTCACCGCGCACGGGCAGATCAAAAGTCACCGGGACGCTCCGCGGAACGCTGACAGCGGTCAAGGACATGTCCGCGCAGCTTAAGGCCGCCCGGATTCTGGCCGCGGCCGTACCCGTCCAAAGTCTCCGCGGCAGCGAAGAAAAGTAGTGAGAACAAAAATTAATCTGACCGTCGCGGTCATCGCCAAGGAATGCCTGCCCGGGCGGGTCAAGACCCGCCTGAGCCCGCCGTTGACCCCCATGCAGGCAGCCGCCGTCGCGCAGGCAAGCCTGAGCCAGACCCTTGCGTTCGTCCGGGACCTCCCCGTAGCCGATCGTCTGTTGGTGCTGGAGGGGACCGCACGCGCCCAGGACGCGGCTGGATTCCAGTTGCTCCCGCAGGCAGACGGCGGTTTGGATCAGCGGCTGGCAGCGATTTGTGACGCAGTGCGCGGACCATTGTTGATCCTGGGCATGGACACCCCGCAACTCCAGCGCCGGCACGTGCAGGAGCTGCTGGAGGATTGGGCCGCTCCGGCGCCGGTACATGATGCGTGGCTGGGACGGGCATCCGACGGCGGTTTCTGGGGTTTGGCCATGCGCGAGCCGCGCGGCGATCTTATCCGCGGGGTTCCCATGTCAACGGTCTGGACAGGGACGGACCAACTGGTCCGTTTATTCGAGGCCGGTCTGAACGTGGGCCAGTTACCGATGCTCGACGACGTCGATACGTTTCCTGACGCCGCTCACGTTGCGGCGATGGTGCCCAGGACTGCCTTCGCGGCCGCGGTCAACGCGGTAGTTGGGGCTACACTGGACGCCTCATCCGGCGCCACACGCGGCGAGGGAGTCGGGGTCGCGCAGGTTGGCGCATCCGCGGGGAGGCAGCGATGACTCAGGCCATTCTCGCCCGAATCCCCAAGGCAACCGCCCCGCTGCCGGCAGACATGCTCGACCGCGGGCACTCGGCTCTTTCCGGTCAGGGCGCGGCGGTGCGCACGGCACTCTTTGGCCAAGGATCGTCCGAGCCCTACGCCCGCGCGCTTGACCAGAGACGGGGAACTCTGACATTGCGGTCGCTGGCTCCGGATGACGGACTGAAGCCTGTCGTCTTCGCCGTGGACGGCTGGTGTGCTCCTGCCACAGCGCTGGAGCGTTCGCTGGTGGCCAGTCTCAACGGTCCTCTCTTGGACATCGGCTGCGGTCCTGGCCGGCTGTTGGCCGCAGCCAAGTCGCTCGGGATCACCTCGATGGGGCTGGACACGAGCACGCAGGCCGTCCAACAGGCCCTCGACCGAGGCACCCGCGCCGTGCAGCAGTCGGTCTTCGAGACCGTTCCGCACGCCGGCCGGTGGCGCTCGGCGGTCTTGCTGGATGGGAACGTCGGGATCGGCGGAAGCGTGGGCGCTCTGCTGCGCCGCAGCCGCGAACTCCTGAGCCCGGACGGAACGCTGCTGGTGGAAGTGGATCCGGACGACGACGTTGATGCCGCGTTCCAGGCGGTGTTGGAGGACGACGACGGCAAAGTCAGCGAGGCGTTCGGCTGGGCCCGCGCCGGACGTACGGCTCTGGCCGCCAAGGCTGCCGTCAGCGGGTGGGAATTGTCCTCAACCCGTCGGGCTCAGGGACGCGTCTTTTGCCGCCTGGACCGCATCCCGATCCGCCAGCCGGCACGCCGTTCCAGCAGGTAAATTACCGCAGCCGCGCCTAGTGCGAGCGCCAGCCAAAGCCAGGCCAGATGGGTCAGGTAATCCATTTCAAGCACACTCGTGTTCCGGGCGACCGATTGGGCCCGAAGCAAGATCCCGGTCAGCAGGCTCATCATGGCGCCGGCCATGAGTGCACCTCGCAGGACGGCTGCCGACGCGCTTCCCAGACCAAAGGTGAACCTGTTCAGGCCTGTTCCTGCCAAACTGGTCAGTGGGACCAGAATCCCGTCATGGAGCAACACCCCGCAGGCCAGCCAGAACAGCAGGCCCAGCAGCTGCGCAGGACCCAGCTGTGAGGGCAGGCCGAGTAGCCCATAGGCGGCGATGCCGGCACCCAGCAGTCCCAAAACGATGCGGGCCGTGCGAACGCCGGTTCCGAACTTCGGTTTCGATGCCGCTGGCGTGGATTCCGGCGTGGAATGCTGTACGGGCGTTGTCACAATATCTCCAGACTTTGCAGCCATTTGGTCTGCAGCACCCCGGGCCGGCCCGGCGCAATTATCCGCGCCGGATACCCATGGTCCAGATCCAGGACCTCCCCATTGAGCGCCAGCGCCACGAGGGTCTTCTGGTCCGCCGTATACACGGCAGGCATGGTCATGAGACGGTAGGCTCCCTCCGGTTCCAAACTGGTCACGAGCAGATCCGATTCCGGCACGGCACCCATGTCCTGCACCAGGTCCCGGATTTGCACGCCCCGCCACTTTGCCGTCTGGCTCCACCCTTCAACACAGGCAATCGGCAGTTCGTGTTCGGTCTGCGGCAGGGCCGCGAGATCACTGAGGGTCAAGCTGCGGCTTTTCCCCCGGTAGCTGACCTTCAGCGTCCAGCCCGGGTGCTGCGCCAAGGGGCCGACGTTCGCGTCGGCCGCGGTCCGGTTCACCGGCACGGACTGGGGCCCGGTACCCATTTTCCGCGGGGCGAAAAAGTTGACCGGGGACAGCCAGGCAAAGGATTGACCGGCCGTGCCCAGCACCACCGCCCCCGTGGTCACCCCGACAGCTGCCAGGAAGCCGCGCCGGGACCACCGTTTGGAAGCAGCCCCAAGTGTCGCCCTGCCGGAACGCACCTGGTGCTGCCCGCCCGGCTCCGGCGCCGTCGTCGTCATTTCCGCGTCGGCGGGCTCACGCGCCGTTGTCGTCGTTTCCGCGTCGGCCGGCTCACGCGCACGGCGCCAGTTCGCGGCGATGAGCGGCAACTTGACCGCGATGTGCAGCAGCAGTGAACCCCAAACCACCCAGGATAACCAATAATGCGTCTCCCGGAAGGGGAACGGCCACGGGTACCACTTGTACGTGTTAATGAGCCCGGTCATCACCTGCAGCAGGGACGCGGAGACAAACAAGGCGATGGATCCCCGTTCCAACGCGTGCACCACGGACCGCACGGGAGGCCAGCTGAGCAGTTCAGGGTATACGGACCATAGCTTGGCGAACAATAGCGGGATGGACGCGATTCCGGAGGTAATATGCACGCCCTGGGTCAGCTGGTAAATCCAGATCGGTCGGGTAGGGAAAAACATCCAGCCCGGCGGGTTCTGCAGTCCGTGACTGAACAGGCCGGTGGCAAAGCAGACCGTGAAAGTGAGCCCCAGCCATCTGCCCAGCACCACCGAAAGTCTGGTACTTCGCACCGGCGAGGCAAATTTAGCCGCGAGCGCGTCCGTCAGCCTGTTCATGCGTGGGGTCACACTACCTATCAATGGAAGTACCGGGGGAGGAGGAACCTTTTCGTAGGGCCAACGGCTGGGGTAGCCGATTGGTGCCCCGGGTCCACTGCGATAGGGCAAAATCGAAGGGTGGACCCCCAAGAGACTAGCGCCTCAGACACGAGCGCCGAACCTGCGAGCACCGGCTCACCCCGTAACGCCGGTCCCCGAAGGGCGACGACAGCGACGGCGCCCGGAACCGGGACCGCGCCCGGGGCGACGACAGCGCCCGGGACCGGGCGGACGCGGGCGCTGCTCCTGACGCTATTGCTGTTATTGCTCTTGGCCGCGGCGCTTTGCTGGACGGTGCGCCCGAAACCGCCGTTTCCGCTGGCCGTACTGGCCGGCACCCTCGCCTGCTGGCTGCTCCTGGCGGGGGCTGTCTGTGCATTGCGCACTGCCCGTCCGGCCAGGATCAGTGCGGTCGTGATAGCCGGCGCGCTGCTCCTCGGGGTGGCCGCGATCAGTGCTCCGCCCTCCACCAGCAATGACTCGGCCCGCTATGCGTGGGACGGCATTGTGCAAAAGGCGGGCGTTTCCCCTTATGCGCATGTGCCGCTCGATGATGCTCTCAGTGAGCTCCGCCCCGGATGGTTGTTCGCGCCCGGCAACGGCAACGCCAACGGCGGGACCCGTTGCTCCCCCGATCTGTTCGCTACCGCCCCGGTGGCCACCCGGGGGGAGCCTTCCGGGCAGCCGTTGTGCACCACGATCAACAGGCCGAACGTTCCAACGATTTATCCGCCGACGGCGGAACTGTATTTCCTGGGCGTCCGGCTAGCCGTCCCGGACGGTGTCGGCTATGCGGCCTTCCAGCTCGCCGGGCTGCTGGTGAGTCTGGCGGTCACGGTGATGTTATTGCTGGCCCTTCCCCGTCTGGGCCTACCGCGGTACCTGGCCGCCGTCTGGGCCTGGAGCCCGCTGGTGCTGATTGAAGGCGTGAACAATGCCCACGTCGATCTGCTCGGCGGCGCCCTGCTGCTGGCCGCCGGACTGCTGTTGACGGCGGGAAAGACAGGAAAACCGCTGCGTTCCGGTGTCATGTTCGGTGCAGCCGTGGCCACCAAGCTCATTCCGGTGATGGCCGCCCCCGCCCTCCTCTTCCGCAGACCTATCAGATTCATCTGTGCGGCGCTGGCCACGTTTGGTCTGCTGTACACGCCCTACCTGCTGACCGCCGGGTGGGGCGTCATTGGATACCTCCCCGGCTACCTCAAAGAGGAGGGGTACAGCGATCAGGTCGGCATCCGCTTTGCCTTGGCCCAGTTCATCTCCGGCGGCCCGTGGCCGATGTTGCTCAGTGCCGCGGCGCTGCTGCTGCTGGCACTGACCGTGCTGCGCAGGACGACGGCGCACAACGTCTGGGAGCAGCAGACCATCATGATCGGCTTGACCCTGCTGATCGTCAGCCCGAACTACCCCTGGTATGCGCTGCTGCTGCTGCCCGTCGTAGTGCTGAGCCGGTATTGGGAATACACCGGGGTCATGATCGCGCTCAATGTCGTCTATCTGCTGCCCGGCGATCCGGTGTTCAGCGGCCGCGTCAACCGTGCCAGTCTTGCCGCCGCGGCTGTGGCCATCACCGTGGGAGCTTGGCGCCGCCGTCGAGCGTCCTATCTGGCCTGCGTCGGCGACGCACCGGCGACCGCACCCTAGATGGCAGGATAGACGCTATGAAACAACACGACGGCGGCCGCCAGGCGCAGATCGGCATTATCGGGGGCTCGGGCACGGAACGGCTGCGCGGAGCCCAGGTGCTTGCGACCATGACTCCCGACACCCCCTACGGCCCTACCTCCGGACCCATCACCCTGGCCGCGGTCAGCGGGCGCACTGTCGCATTTCTGGCCCGCCACGGTGCCGGCCATTCCCTTCCACCGCAGCAGATTAACTATCGCGCAAATCTCTGGGCCCTGAAAAGCCTCGGTGTGGAGGGCATCATTTCCTCCTCCGCTGTTGGCGGACTCCGGCCCGGTTACGCGCCGGAAACGTTTGTGCTTACCGACCAGCTGATCGACCGAAGCACCGGGCGCATCGACACCTATTTCGACGGCTCCCGGCCCACCGGCGTGCGGCACCTGCCGGCATCGGACCCGTTCTGCGGCACGCTGCGCCGGCATTTGCATCAGGCGCTGACGGCACGCGGACTGCCCTTCCAAGGAGCGGGCACCGTCGTTGTCATCAACGGGCCCCGGTTTTCCACCCGGGCGGAATCCGCCTGGTATGTCTCCGGCGGCGCGGACATCATCAGCATGACGCAGTATCCGGAGCCGGTGCTGGCCGCCGAACTGAATATGGGCTTTGCCAACCTCGCCTACGTCACGGACTCGGACACCGGGCACGACGGCTCGGCACCGGTTACCGCCGAGGCCGTCTTTGGCCGGCTCAAGACCGCCCAGCCGCACATTCTCGCAGTCCTCGAAGCCGCTGTCAGCACCCTCGACGAAGGCTACCGCGCGCCGCAGCTGATGGATCCTGAGGCTGTACGGATCATCATGGAACAGCCCGTGCCGGGTCCTTCCGCTGACGCGACGCTCAGCTTCGAACCCGCCCCGGCAGCCAGCCGATGAGGGTCCTGGTCACCGGAGGTGCGGGGTTCATCGGCACGGCGGTCGTCGAGGCAGCGCTGTCGAGGGGCTGGGAGGTGCGGGTGCTCGACTCCCTGGACCCACAGGTCCACCCGCGGCCGCCCCGTCTGGATCCCCGGGTGGAGCTGATCGTCGGAAACACCGCGGACCCCGCTGCGGTTCGTGGAGCGTTGGACGGAATCGACGCCGTCTGCCATCACAGCGCAAAAGTGGGCCTCGGCGTAAACTTCGCCGACGCACCGGACTACGTCTGGAACAATGACTTTGCAACCGCGGTCCTGCTGGCCGCCATGGAGCAGGCGGGGATCGGCAAACTGGTGCTGGCCTCGTCGATGGTCGTGTACGGCGAGGGCGCATACCGGGACCCCGTCACCGGGAAACCGGTCCACCCGGGTCCGCGCAGTGTGGCGGACCTGGAAGCCGGCATGTTCGATCCGCGAAACCCCGATACCGCGGAACCGCTGGTTCCCGCCCTGGTGACCGAGTCCTCGGCGTTGGATCCGCGCAACGTTTACGCCGCCTCCAAGGTCAGCCAGGAAAATCTGGCATCGGCGTGGGCCCGCGCGACCGGTGCAGAAGCGATAGCGCTGCGCTATCACAATGTCTACGGTCCGCTGATGCCCAAGAACACACCGTACGCCGGCGTCGCCTCAATCTTCCGGTCCGCCATTGCCCGGGGCGAGGCGCCCCTGGTCTATGAAGACGGAAACCAGCGGCGCAGCTTTATCCATGTCACGGACATCGCCTCGGCCAATATCTGCGCCCTCGCAGCGCTGCACAGCGGCTACGGGCGCAGCTTCGGTGCCTACAATGTCGGTGCCGATGCGCCGCAGACCATCGGGGATGTGGCCCGCGCCCTGAGCACGATCAGCACCGCCCCGGCGCCCATTGTGACGGGGAAGTTCCGGCTCGGCGATGTCCGGCATATCACCGCCAGCTCGGAACTGATCAAGGAAGAGCTTCACTGGCGCCCGCTCGTCGGCTTCGATGACGGGATGCGGGAATTCGCCCTGGCACCCCTGCGCGGCGACGAGCTATAGCACCGGCTACCACCGGTCAGGCGCGGGAAAACTCCGCGGCGGCCCGGACCTGCTCCGGGCTCGGTCGCACTCCGGTGTACAGCACAAATTGTTCCTCCGCCTGAATGGCAATGACCTCAGCCCCCGTAATGACCTGCTTGCCGGCGCTGCGGGCGGCGCAAATGAGCGGTGTTTCGGACGGCAGTGCGACGACGTCGAACACCACCTGCGCGGCGGTCACCGCGGCGCCGTCGAACGACTGCACCATTTCGTCGCCGCCCTGCATGCTCCGCTGCATGCCAAGAGGGGTGACGTTGATGATGAGATCCGCCCTCGCGCCTCCCACCTCCGGCAGACAGGCGAACCCGTAGAGGTCCGCCAGCGCCCGGCCAGTTCTTTCATTGCGGGCCACGATGCTGACCGCGGTGAAACCCGCATCCCGCAGCGCCGCTGCCACCGCCTTCGCCATGCCTCCGGAGCCGCGCAGCAGCACGGAGTAGTCTGCGGGCACGGCGTGGTCCCTGAGCAGGCGCGCAATGGCAAGGTAATCCGTGTTGTAGGCCGTCAGCACACCGTCGTCATTCACTATCGTGTTGACGGATGAAATGGCAGCCGCAGACGGGTCCATCCGGTCCACCAGTGCAATGACATCCTCTTTGTACGGCATCGAGACGGCCGCACCGCGGATCGGCAAGCCCCTGATCCCGGCCACGGCCGCCGCAATATCCGCCGGAGCGAAGGCCTTGTACACGAAATTCAGGCCGAGCTGCTCATAGAGATGGTTGTGGAACCGGGTCCCGATGTTGCTCGGCCGCGCTGCCAGGGAAATGCACAGGGTCATGTCTTTATTGAGAATGGGCATCCTCCCATTCTCCCCTCACCCGCGCCGTCGGGAAATGACGTGCGCTGAGGCAAAATGACGCACGCGACATACGTCACTAAGCGTCGATCGCGCGTCATTTCCGGATCACCTTTCCATTAGAATAGATCCCACCACCTCACCGATGTCAGGAATGCGTTTGAAGATCGATTTCGCCTCATCGGCACAGTCCACCCTTGGCGTGGAGTGGGAACTGGCGCTGGTGGATTCCGGAACCGGTGAACTGGTTCCCGTCGCGGACAAGGTGCTTGCCGCCGTCGGCCGCGCCCACCCCGAGCTGCAGGCGGACGAGGAACATCCGCACATCAAACAAGAGCTGCTGCTGAACACCGTCGAGCTCGTCACCGGTGTCTGCCAGACCGTTGCCGAGGCCAAGGCCGACCTGTCCCGGAACCTGAAAACCCTGCGCGAGGCGACCGATCCGATGGGCGTTGAGCTGCTCTGTTCCGGCTCGCATCCGTTCAGCCAGACCAGCCGGCAGGCCGTCACGGACAAGGAACGCTAC
>JBBSSN010000046.1:0-10683 GCA_038242035.1 Actinomycetales bacterium | reverse complement strand
GGTCATCGTAGCTCCTGGGGACGAAAGAAGGGCTTGTAAAAAGAATATGTGTAACTTATTATTTGTGTGACAAGCAACACTGTCAAGAGGTAATTCGAATATGTCCAAGGGAAGTGGGGAACTGTGGAGACGAATACCCGCAAACGCACGCACGCCGTGACGGAAGAGGCAATCGCGCTGCGGCGTGAGACCATCGTCGCGCATGCCGCTGCCATCATCGGTCAGGCGGGTGTAGACGGCTGTTCGTTTGGAGCGGTCTCGGATGCCACCGGATTCAGCATTGGCATGATCCAGCACTACTTCCGTACCCGGGAACGCCTGGTACTTGCCACCGTCGAATTCAGAACCAACGCATCCGTCCAGGAATGGCGGGGCCTGTATTCGGAAGGAACCAACGCCGTCGAACGGCTGCACGATCTACTGACCTTCGCCGTCGAGGGTGAAGCCACCTTCGAGGAGGCATGGGGCTTCTGGGTCGAGGTCTACAGCGCAGCACACAAGGACGAAAATATCCGTCGGCATGTGGCCAACGCGCTGCTGGCATGGCGAGGCATCTTTGTGCAGACTCTGGAGGAAGCCATATCGGAGGAACTGATCCATCCCTTCCACGATGCCGAGGCATTGGCAACACTCCTTCTGGCCATGATCGACGGACTGGCCATCCAGACCCTGAACGGTATCTACGACCACAGCCCGCAAAAGATGATTCGAACGCTGCAGCTCTTCGCGGCGCACGAATTCGGCATTGACGTAGCCGACTTCGTCGACCGTAGGCAAAGCACTAAGCCCGCAGCGCCATGACCGGGCCGATCCACCACCAGACCACGGCAACCACCCCCTCCGCCTGAACTAACTCCGCACCGCTCAAACCATCCGAAGGACGCCATGACCATCATCACCGAATCCCTGCACACGGCACGCTTCGCGGACCGCGCCGACGGATACCGCCCCTCGCCCGTCCGCGATGTCTTTGAGGTGTCCATGCAACCGAATATGATTTCCTTGGCCGGAGGCAACCCGGACCTCAGCGGGCTGCCGTTGGAGCGGATAGCGGACATGGCCCACCACATCATCAAGGACCGCGGTCAGGAGGCCCTGCAGTACGGATCCGGGGCCGGAACCCCGGAACTGCAGGAGCTGATCTGCGAGATCATGTCCCTGGAAGGCATTTCCGCCCGGCCGGAAAACATACAGATCACCTCCGGCTCCCAGATGGCGCTGGAGCTGGTCGCCAAGCTCTTCTGCAACCCCGGAGATGTGATCCTGGCCGAGGGTCCCACCTACGTTGGAGCGCTGGGTACCTTTAAGGGTCTGCAGGCCGACGTCGTGCAGGTGCCCATGGACGAGAAGGGGCTGATTCCGTCCGCGCTTCAGGACGCCATCAGAACGCTGAAGGCGCTCGGCAGGACGATCAAGTTCCTGTACACCATCCCGAACTTCAACAACCCCTCGGGGATCACCCTGGCCGCAGAACGCCGCACGGAAATCGTCGACATCTGCCGTACCGCCGGAATCGCCATCGTAGAGGACAACCCGTATGGACTCCTGAGCTTCGACGGCTCCGCTCAGACTGCCCTGCATTCCCTGGACCCCGACAACGTCTTCTACCTCGGATCCTTCTCTAAGATCTTCTCCCCTGGCCTGCGGATCGGCTGGGTACTCGCGCCCATCGAGGTGCGCAAACGTCTCCAACTCGCCGCCGAAGCGACCACCATTTGCCCGTCGGTGCTCAGCCAAATGCTGGTGGAGAGCTACATCTGCGGATTCGACTGGCGCGCCCACGTCAGCGATGCCTGCGCGACCTATGCCCGCAGGTGCGCATCGGTGATGGACGCCCTGCAGGTTCACATGCCGCCAGGATCCAGCTGGACCAGGCCTACGGGCGGGTTCTTCACTTGGATCACACTTCCGGCGGGGCGGTCGGTGGATGCGCTGCTGCAGCCAGCCATCGACGGCGGCGTGGTCTTCGTCCCCGGTAGTGCGTTCTTCGCCGAACCCGCCGGTGCCAACCAGTTGCGGGTGGCTTTCTCCTTTGAGACCGAGGAAACGCTGGTGGAGGGTATCCGCCGGCTCGGTGCCACGGTAGCGGCACTACCGAACGCCGGGTCATCCACAGGAGAAGACTTTGCGTAAGCTCACCACCTTTGAAAGCCGCCCGTTTGGGCACCGTGCCACCATCATTACGGCGCAAACGATCCACACCATGGATCCCGCCCAGCCCACTGCCGAAGCTTTTCTGCTGGTCGGTCCTGTAATTGCCACAGTCGGCACCGTTGAAAGCTGCCAAGCTGTGGCCGCGAGCCTGGGCAGCCAGGAGCCGGATGTCCGGGACTTTGTCGACGCAACGATTGTGCCGGGGTTCATTGATGCGCACGCCCACCCCCTGATGCTCGGCCAAATGATGAGCTGGGTGGACTGCGGGCCAGCCAAGGCCGGGAACATTCCCGAGATCGTGGCGCTGCTCAAGGTAGCCGCCGACCGTATCCCGAACGGTCTCCCGGTGCGCGGGTATGGGTACGAACACCGCAACCTGGCGGAGGGCCGGCACCCCACCCGCTTCGAACTGGACGCCGTGGCGACGGACCGCGAGGTCTATCTGATGAACGCGTCCGGCCACGGCGGCGTAGTGAACTCCTTCACGTTTGACCTGCACGGCGTCACCAATGAAACCCTCAACCCGCAGGGCGGCGAATTTTTCCGGGATGCTGCCGGCGAGCTGACAGGTGAACTCTCCGATGCCGCCTGCAACGTTCTGACCGGGCTTGAGGGCGTCAAAATCGGCCACCACGGTCCGAACTTCCACCTCGCCGATGAACCCGAAGAGCACCTCCGACAGCTGGGTGCCGCCCAGGAGAACTTCCTGGCCGGCGGCGTCACCAGCATCGGCGATGCCCAGGTCTCCCGACGCGAATTCGACATGTACCTGCAGCTCGCAGAGAAGAACCAGCTCAAGGTCCGTGTCAGCATGTACCTGCTATCGCACCTGCTCGACGACGCGCTTGAGATGGGTCTGCACGGCCAGTTCGGCAACGCACGGCTGAGTTTTGCCGGCATTAAATTCTATGCGGACGGCACGCTGGGAGGCTGGACAGCCTACTTCCCCGACGGCTATGTGGGCGACCCCTGCCGCACCGGTCAGCTCTACCACGAGCCCGCCGCCTACAAGGAGCTCATCCGCAAGGCACACGCCGTCGGACTCCAGACCGCAACCCACGCCCAATCGCCCACCGCACTGGAAATGGTCATCGGCGCGATCGAATCCGCCCTGGTCGAACGTCCGGATGCGGACGCCCGGCACCGCATCGAACACTGCGGCCTGCCCACACCCGCGCAGATTCGGCGGATGGCAGCCGCCGGCATCTACCCCGTCAACCAGCCGCAGCACTACTACAACTGGGGGGAAGGCGTGCAGCAGGCCATCGGAACGCCGGGAGAGCGGTTCAACCCGCTCGGTGAATTCGTGGCAGCCGGCGTGCCGGTCACCATCAGCTCCGACGCCCCCGTGGCGGACCCCCGCCCGCTGGAAGCCATTCAGGCCGCCGTGACCCGGGTGACCCGCAAGGGCCACCGCCTGGGCGCGGACACGCTGCGCATCTCGGCCCGAACAGCACTGGAGGGACACACCATCAACGCGGCCACAGCGCTGGGCCGTGAGGACGACTTGGGCTCCCTCGCGCCGGGCAAGCGCGCGGATTTCACCATCCTCACCCGTGACCCGCTGACGTGCGCCCCGGAACACATCGCCGCCATCGACGTGCTGGAAACCTGGGTCGACGGCAGCTGCCAGTACACCGCGGACCCGGCCCCAACCGGGCCTGTGTCTATTCTTGACCACGTGAATTCCTGACAGGAGAACTGCTGTGCAGACCCAAATGACAGACTTCCCAACGCCCTCCGCCGCCACCACCGAGAACAACGCCGGTTACTCCATCCTGAAAACGCTCCGGAACTACGGCGTGGACGCCATCTTCGGCATCCCCGGCACCCACAACCTTGAGTTCTACCGGCACCTGGTGCCCTTGGGAATCCGCCCTGTCACCACCCGCCACGAACAGGGTGCCGGCTATGGTGCCGACGGCTGGGCCCAACAGACCGGCCTGCCCGGCGTCGTCATCACCACCTCCGGCCCCGGCCTGCTGAACGCGCTCTCCGCCGCCGGCACCGCCTATTGCGAGTCCCGCCCCTTGATCATCCTGTCCCCCGGGGTGCCCGAGGGCGAGGAGTTCGCAGACATCGGGTCGCTGCACGAAACGAAGAATCCGACGGCGGCAGCCGACGCCATCGTCGAGTGGAGCCGCAGGGTGCATTCCGCCACGGAGGCCGTGCAGGCCGTCCACGACGCCTTCGAGCTCTTCCGCTACGGGCGCCCCCGGCCGGTGCACATCGAGGTGCCATTGAACATCCTGGAAAGCGCCTCTGACTGCCCGGAACAGCTGCTGGCGGCGAAGCCCGCCCGTGCCGGTCAGGTCGCGGACGCAGCCGGCGTCCGCGACGCGGCCGAGCTGCTCCGCAACGCCGCCCGCCCCGTGATCCTTGCCGGCGGTGGCTCAATCCGTGCCGGCGCCGGGCTGGCAGCACTGGCGGAATTGCTGCAGGCGCCCTTGGTCACCACGCTCAATGGCAAGGGGGCCCTTCCCGAAAGCCATCCACTCTCGTTGGGCTCAGACATCCGCCTGCCCGCTGCCCAGGAGCTCTGCAACAGCTCGGACGTGCTGCTCATCATCGGCTCGAAGGTGGGCGAATCCGAACTTTGGGGGGGCATTCTGGCCCCTGCCGGAAAGGTCATCCGCGTGGACATCCTGGCATCCCAGGCCCACAAAAACGTGACGTCGGACGTGGCGCTCATTGGTGACGCCGCCGCCGTCGTGCCCCAACTGGTCACCACACTCGGCCAGCTCAACCGCACCACGGCCGACGTCGCGGCAGTGCGCACGACGCTGCGCAACCAGGCGCGGGCCCTCTCTCCGCAGTTAAGCCATATTGCCGAAGAAGCGGCCTCCGCCCTTCCGGCGAACACGATTGTCGGCGGGGACTCCTCGCAAATCACCTACCTGGGCACGGCGTCGTTCATCCCGCAGGAACTGCCCCACTCGTTCCTCTACACGCCCGCCTACGCCACCCTCGGCTACGGGCTGCCGGCCTCCATCGGCGCCAAGATCGCCGCACCGGACCGCCCGGTGGTCTGCATCCTCGGCGACGGCGCACTCATGTTCGCCGTGCAGGAACTGATGACCGCAGTCGAACAGGGCCTGGACCTGGTGGTGGTCTGCGTGGACAACGGCGGCTACGCGGAGATCCGCGCCAATGAGGCGGACCGGCACATCCCGCCCGTCGGCGTCGACCTGGACCAGCCCAACTGGGCGGCACTCGCCACTGCCTTTGGCGGAACCGGCCGCGCCGTGGAACGCGTCGCCGACTTTGCCCCGGCCCTAAAGGAAGCACTGGAAAAGGGCGGCCTGCAGCTGCTGCATCTGCCCGTCCACGTCTTCGCCGACCCGACCTCCGAATCAACCTCTTAGGAACAAACGTGACCATTTCTTCACCTGACATCATCAGCCCCGAGCTGGGCGCCGAGTCCAAGGCGACTGCCCAGCAGTGGATCACCGACAACATGGGCCGGCTGTCCGCCTGGCACCGGCACATTTGGGACCTGGCAGAGCCAGCCTGGCGAGAGTACCAGTCCGCGCAATGGTACGTGGACCTGCTCCGGGCCGAAGGCTTCACGGTGGAGGCCGGCAGCGCCGACATGCCCACGGCATTTAGCGCCGAATGGTCCTTGGGCCAGGGCGGCCCGGTGCTGCTGACCTACGCCGAATACGACGCGGTTCCCGGCAACTCCCAGTCCGCCGGCACGGAACCGGCACCGCGGGACGGGCTCAGCCCCTATGCCCCGGGCCACACGGACCCGCACTCTGCGCTGGGCATCTCCACCCTGGCCGGCCTGTTGGGCGCCAAGCACGCCATGACGTTGCACGGCATCGCTGGGACGCTTAAGTACACGGGCGAGCCGGCGGAAAAGGTGCAGGGCTCCAAGGTGGTGCACGGCCTGCGCGGCTACTACGACGGCGTCGACGCCATAGTCAGCTTCCACCCTTTTTACATGCTGCCCCTGTGCAACACCGCCCGCTGGGACACCCAGTGCGGCAGCTACTACAGCAAGATCTACACGTTTGTGTGCGACGAACCGCAGACATGGCAGCTGAACGCCAACCCGAACTCGCCCATCCCGGCGTCACATTCTGCGGCCCGGGCACCCGGAGCCAACGTAGCACTGATGTCCATGTACACCTCCTCGCGCATCATGCAGGATGCCATGCTGCCCAGCTTTGGCGGGTGGAGCCTCTCCGACGCCATCTTCAGCCAGGGACAAGCGACTGCGGACAATTTGCCCGCCCGGATCGCGCAGATCCAGTACTCGTGGCGCTGCCCCACCGTAGAGATGGCTGAACACGTCCTGACCGTTCTGGACCGCAATGCCGAGCACGCCGCCGCCATGGCGCACTGCACCCTCAGCACCACTTGGGTGGCCCGGAACCGGCCTGGACGTACCAACCACGTGTTGGCTCAGGCGCTGTACAACAACCTGGCGGTCGTGGGTGCGCCGCAGTATGGCCCGTCAGCCATCGCCGCCGCACAGCAAATCCAGCGGACGCTATGCGTGGAGCCAATGGACAAGCCGTTCCTGGACGAATGTGAGCAGCTGATCACTCCTCAGGATGCGGAGAAAGCGCTGCGCGAGCATCTGGCACCCTGGCAGAAAAACTGGACAAGCGACGACTACGTCGAGATGACGCACTACGCGCCCACCGTGCGCTTCTACGTCTCCCGCCCCGCTCTGAAGCCGGTGCCCGGCCAGGGAGCCTACCCCAGCTGGGTCATGAACGCGCTCGGAGGCATCGCCGAAACCATCGACCCGACCATCGACGTTGCCGGCAAGACGATTGCCGGCACGTTCATGGACCTGCTGGCCGACCCTAAGGTCCTGACAGCGGCCAAGGAAGAGTTTGACCGTCGTGTGGCCGAAGACCCTATGCCCGCCCTCCTGCCCGTCGGTTTCATGCCGCCCACAGAATTCGCCTGGCCCGACTACTCGGCCACGCCCGATGGCGACCGGGTCTGGTACCCGAAGGCCACCGGACACTAGCGCCGGCGTGGCAGCGAGGTTGCGCACCGTGCCCGAGCCGGTCCAGCTCGTGACCTCCTGCCACGGCATGGGCTCCGAAACCTACCTTCCCAACGCCCCACCAAATAGGAACCTGGCCGTGCCTGCCACCTCCAACAAGCAAACGATCCGCATCCCCCGGCTACCGGGTCGTCAACCCGGCCACCGGGGAGACCGTGGAAGAATTTCCCACCATCACCGACGGTGAGCTAGAGGAGATGATCGCCTCCGCGGAACATGCCTTCCAGAGCTGGCGCCAGGTCCCCATAACCGAGCGCACCCATCTGGTCGCCCGCGTGGGGCAGCTCTTCACCGAACGCAAGGACCAGCTTGCCGCTATCATCACCGGCGCCCGCGCGGTGATCCAGAAACTCCCGGTGGGACCCTTGCCGGGCATCATGCCGTGAAACTACCCCTACTACCAAGTGGCCCGGTTCGCCGCCCCAAACCTGATGCTGGGCAATACCACCATCCTCAAACATGCGGAGAACTGCCCGCGGTCCGCGCAGGCGATCCAACAGATCATGGAAGACGCCGGCCTTCCCGCGGCGCCTACCTCAACGTCTTCGCCAGCCACGACGAGATCGAAACCATCATTTCGGATCCTCGGATCCAAGGCGTGTCCCTCACCGGGTCTGAACGGGCAGGCGCCGCCGTCGTCCAAATCGCCGGACGTAGCCTGAAGAAAGTCGTTCTGGAGCTTGGCGGTTCCGACCCGTACATCGTCCTGGACAGCACCGACGTAAAGCCTCCGCCCGCGCCGCCTTTGATACTCGGATGGGCATTGCCGGCCAAGCCTGCAATTCCAACAAGCGGATCATCGTCATGGACGCCATCTACGACGAGTTCGTCGCCGAACTCACCACCCACGCCGCGCACCTCAGACCAGATGACCCAGCGCTCGAGGAACCCGGCATCTTCGTACCGCTGTCCTCCCTATCCGCCGTCGAAGGGCTGCTGTCACAGGTCGAGGACGCCGTGTCCCATGGTGCTGTACTGCACGCTGGCGGCAAACGCGCTGCCACGACGGGTTTTACGTGCAGCCCGCCCTCCCGACGGGCATCACTAAAGACATGCGCGCCTACCGCGAAGAACTTTTCGGCCCGGCAGCCGTCGTCTACAAAGTCTCCAGCGACGAGGAGGCGATCTCCCTGGCAACGATTCCGACTACGGACTCGGCGCCGCCGTTTTCAGCACCGACAAGCTGCGCGCCGAAGCTGTCGGCCAGCGGCTAAACTCCGGCATGTCCACCATCAACTCGGCGGAGGGCGACGGTGCAGGCATGCCGTTCGGTGGCGTGAAGCGCTCCCGGCACGGACGCGAACTCGGCCCGCTTGGCATGGACGAATTCGTCAACAAACGGTTGTTTTACAGTGCCGGATAGCATCCGCTGTGCGAACCGCAGCCAAATCTGCAGTTCACTGCTCCCCTTGCGGCGCGCTCCGACGGGCAGCTCAAGAAGCACGCCATCACCGAACCCCCGGCAAATCTCAAACACGTATTCTGCAGATTGTTGCAACGCCCGGGACCGGACGGGTGCTCGGCCTGACGTTGTTATGCCCCGTCGCCGAGTTCTCACATAATGTGCCCGACCACCACGCGATTCGCAAGGATGCTGACGCGAACGACGAACCCGAACCCCGGCAACGGGCGGGTTTCGATGAGTCCTTCGTCGTGCACACCGGCCACCGCCCGCCGCTACCTCTACCATGTCGTGCCGGGCAAGACACGCGTCGACGAGGCTGGGCTGGGCCGCATTTTCGCTGAATGGATGGTCGACGTCGGGTCGAGCACCTTCTCGGCGCCAACCCTGATCGCGGCTGGACGACGGGATTCGATCGGTGGGTACGCCGACGCAATGGAATTGCTCGGGCGCTAGCGCAATGTCACTTCTCGGTCGATCTTTAGCCCGCGCGGGTGCCGACGATCTGAGCGAGAAGGAAACGGCGACTGTGCGTCTGCGACTTCGCGAAGATGGACTTAAGATGATCCTGTACGGTCAACTCCGACAGGCACATCCGCTGGGCAATGAGTTTCGTGTCGCTCCCGTCTGCGAGCATACCCAGGAGTTCCGCCTCCCGGGCGCTCATACCGTGTGCCAGCGCGAAGACCTCAAGACGTTCTTCGGGCGAGGTTGCCTCAAGAGACACAGCGATCTGCGAACCCATTCTCGCGGCACGAACGGTGATCCATGTGCCCTCCGCGAGATGCACACGGGCGCGGGCCTCATGTGAATCGACCTTGTGTTCGACTGCAAGTAGCTGCGCTGCCGAATTGTAGACGCTCGCCGGCACAGCCGGCAGACCGGGGTCAGCCGGCAAGAGCGTGCGAAGCCACTCTTCCGCCGCACCGGTCCGGCTGACTACCTCGAGGTTCTCACTCAAAACAAGTACGACGGGTCCGCTAGCGCGCAGACGAGCCGGCGGGACGGTCGAAAACGTGACCGACTGACGCACGCGAAGCGCCCGTGTCAGCACCGGCGCGAGCGCCCGCAGAAAGGCGAGCTCATCGTCATCAAATGCGTTGGGGGTGCTGCGCCACAGGTCCAGAAACCCCCAGCAACCGTAACGATCGGCCATGACGATGGAGGCGACATCGCTTACCCCGAAGTCATGGAGAACTTCCCTCCAGAGAAGGCTTTTCGGCAGATCTGCACCCGTCGCCTCAACAAGTGACGCAACCTCCACCCGACGAGCGATCAAATCAGTCCATCGATTGACCGCGGTGAGGTATTTGAACTTGATGAGGGACGGCAGCTGGCCGAACGCCGGAACGTCTGCGTGCGGGTCAGAACCGACAGTGGTCACCGGATCAGTGAGCAGCCATACGTGGGCGTCGAAGCCAACCGCACGATGCAGCTCGCGCAGTACGTCAGTGCGAAACGTTCTGGCATCCGATGCCTCCGCGCTGATGGACTCGATCCGCTCCCGAACGTTGGCGCGTGTCAGCTCTGTGGCCATGCCTCGACAGTACGCTCAACAACAGCCGGCTCGCGTGTCGAGATCGCAGCCGCGCATAGTTGGAAAGTTCCCAGAGAGCTGGGATGGTTACTGCCCGAGTCGACGCCTACGCTCAAAGCACCTGCTGAAGAAAGTAAGGATCATGCCCATTCTTAGGATTGAACACCCCACTAAAGATTTCGCCACTTGGAAGGCCGCATTCGACCGGGACCCAGCCGGCCGAGGCAAAGCAGGAGTGCAGCGATACTCCATCTATCAGCCCGTCGACAACCCGCGCTATGTGCTGATCGATCTTGAATTCGAGACTGTCAGCCAAGCAGAACGGCTGCTGGACACCATGAAACTCATCTGGAGCTCCGGTGCCGCCGGGCCCGCGCTCGGCGGGGAGCCACGAACGCAGATCCTCGAGACCAGGGAATCCACTCAAATCGTAGCGTGACGGTCACCTACCGTAAACGCGGTCCATGGTGATCACGGATTCACCGGCAGGAACAAAAACCACGTCGCACTCCGTGGAGCCCTGTCAGGGTGCCGGGCCGGGAAGCTCGTCTTTGGGTTCTT
>JBBSSN010000045.1:0-11009 GCA_038242035.1 Actinomycetales bacterium | reverse complement strand
CGACCAGAGCCGCGCCAGCGGGCCGCCGCCGGTATCCAGCGCCAGATTGTCCTGTCCGTCAAACCAGCGCGGCGACATCACCCAGCTGTATTTGTCCGCCAGATCACGCTTTTGCGGACGGGGATTCGTGTGCTGGTTCCAGGGATGACGGCGGTCCACCGGGTTCCCGAGCGGGTCGTTCGTGACGAACATTTCCTGATCGTTCCAGTCCTCGTAGTAGGAGGAGCCCAGCATGATCCGGATGCCGAGGTTGATCCGCACCAGATCTGTGGTCACTAGTTTTCCGTCGACGACGACGCCCGGGGTGACGAACATCTTCCGGCCCCAGTCGGTCATGTCCTTATAGGCGAAGTTGCAGAATTCCGGATCCTGGAAGGAGCCCCAACACCCCAGCAGCGTCCGCCGCAGCCCGACCTGCTCATAGCCCGGTAGCGCGTCGTAGAAGAAATCGAAGAGATCATCGTGCATGGGCACGACCTTCTTCATAAACTCCACATAACGCATCAGCCGCGTGATGTAATCCGTCATCAGCTGGATCGTGGCGACGGTGCCGACTCCGCCGGGATAAAGCGTGGAGGGGTGCACATGGCGACCCTCCATCAGGCAGAACATCTCCCGGGTGAGCCGGCTGACCTGCAGCGCTTCGCGGTAGAACTCGCCGGTAAAAGGATTCAGCGAACGCATGATGTCCGCAATGGTCCGGTATCCGTGTTCACCTTCATGCGGGGCCCGGGTGTTTTCCGCCCTGGCCAGTACCGCCGGGTTGGTCTCGGAGACCATTTTCTCGCAGTAGTCCACGCCCACCAGATTCTCCTGGAAGATGTTGTGATCGAACATGTACTCCGCAGCTTCACCGAGATTGACGATCCATTCGCCCAGATGCGGTGGCTTCACCCCGTAGGCCATGTTTTGCGCATAACAGGAGCACGTGGCGTGATTGTCGCCGCAGATCCCGCAGATCCGGCTGGTGATGAAGTGCGCGTCGCGCGGGTCCTTGCCGCGCATGAAGATCGAGTAGCCGCGGAAGATCGAGGAAGTGCTGTTGCACTGCACCACCTCCTTGTTTTTGAAATCTATTTTGGTATAGATGCCAAGGCTGCCGACAATCCGGGTGATGGGATCCCACGCCATCTCCACCAGTGAGTCGTCTGCGGCGTTGCCCGATGCGGGTAACGGAATCGTGGAGGTCATTGCCTTGCCTCTTTCTCGTGCCGTTCTTACCAGGTGCGGGTGGCGCCGGTGAGCAGTTCGGGGCCGGTCCTGCGCCAGCGTGGTTCCTTGTCCAGGGTGTTCATGGTGATGTGCCGCAGCGTCCGCACGGCAGCGCCGTAGGGCCGCACGGCATTAGTGGAGAGAATGCCGCCCGGAGGCTCATCCATGAACGGCATGAACTTATCGGGGAACCCCGGCATGGTGCAGCCAATGCAGATACCTCCAACGTTCGGGCACCCGCCAATTCCATTCATCCAGCCGCGCTTGGGAACATTGCATTTAACCACCGGGCCCCAACATCCCAGTTTCACAATGCACTTCGGGGAGCCGTATTCGGTGGCGAAATCGCCCTGCTCGTAGTACCCCGCCCTGTCGCATCCCTCATGCACCGTCCGGCCGAAAAGCCACGTCGGCCGCAGCGCGTCGTCCAATGGAATCATGGGTGCCTGCCCGGTCGCCTGATAGAGCAGGTAGGTGATGGTTTCGGAGAGATTGTCCGGTTGGATCGGGCAGCCCGGAACACAGACAATCGGTATTCCGGCCTTGGACTTCCAGTCATATCCGAGGTAATCGGGAACGCCCATCGCACCGGTGGGATTGCCGGCCATGGCATGGATACCGCCATAGGCCGCGCAGGTTCCGGCGGCAATAATCGCAGTTGCCTTCGGTGCCAGCCGGTCCAGCCACTCGCTTGTCGTGATGGGCTGCCCCGTTTCCAGATCGTTGCCGAACCCCGACCAGTATCCGCCGACGTCATGCAATTTCTCGTTGGGAATGGAACCCTCAACCACGAGGACAAAAGGCTCCAGTTCCCCACGGTCCGCCTTCCGGAACCACTCGAGGAAGTCATCTGCCCCCTCCTGGGGGCCGCATTCAAAATCAATGAGCGGCCAATGCATGGCAACCTGCGGCAGACCGGGCAGGGCACCGAGCGCTATTTCCTCTACGCTGGGCTGCGTAGCCGCGGTCAGCGACACCGAGTCGCCGTCGCAGCTGAGGCCCGCGTTGATCCACAGGACATGAATAAGGGTTTCTTCGGCTTTAATCGAAGCTTCTGTAGGCATCGTTGCCTCCTTTGGGAGTCCTGCTCACCGAGCCGGGCCCATTATGCGTTTGTCTGCACCTGCGACGCGGACGCCATCGGATGCGGTTGGGCGCCCGCGTGCGACGCCGGCGTTTGAGTGTTCTTGATCAGCCAGTCGTACCAGCTGTCCAGACCAGCACCGCTCGTGGCGGAAATGGCGAGCATCTCGACGTGCGGATTCAGCTGTCGTGCCTGGCGGAAGCATTCATCCACGTCGAATTCAACATAAGGGAGCAGATCGGACTTATTGATAATCACTAGATCTGCGGCCATAAACATGTGCGGATACTTTTGCGGCTTATCATCACCTTCCGTGACCGAAATAATCACTACCTTGGCTGTTTCTCCGAGATCAAAAAGTGCCGGACAGACCAGATTCCCGACATTTTCAATGAAGAGCGTTGATCCCGGATCCGGGTTCAGGGCATCGAGCCCCCGTCGGAGCATATCGGCGTCCAGATGGCAGCCGGCTCCGGTATTAATCTGAACAGCTGGACGCCCGGCCCTTCGAATGCGGTCGGCATCCAGCGACGTCTCCTGGTCACCTTCGATGACCGCGATGCTCAGCCTTTCTCCCAGCTCTTCAATGGTGCGGACCAGCAAAGTCGTCTTGCCCGCTCCGGGGGAACTCATCACATTGAATGCCTGAATGGCACGCCCGGCCAGCCAACCCCGGTTTCGCGCGGCCGACAGGTCGTTCCTGGCGAGCAGGCTCTGCTCCAGCGTGATGGTGGTCACCGGAGTATGGCTGTGCTCCTGCCCGCCGTCGTGCGCGTGGTCGTGCGAGTGCTCCTGGCCACCGCCGTGGTCGTGATCGTGCGGGTGCTGCCGGCCGTCGTCGTGCTCATGTTCGTGCGGGTGCCCGTCGTGGTGTTCACCGTCATGCAGATGCTGATGCAGATGCTGATTTCCGTGGACCGGTTCCGGAACGGCAACACTGCCGTCAACGCTTGACACCCGGACTCCGCCGTCGTCGCTGCAACCGCAGGTGGAGCACATTTTTTTTACCCCACTTCCACGGACGCAAGCATCAGCTCGCGGCCGCCTGTGATTTCGACGTCGGCGCTGCCGCAGGTGCACAGCGGGATCGTGTCCGGGAGAATGAAACTCTGCCGGCACGTGTGACAGGTGGCCCGGCCCGCCGGCTCGTCGATGCGCAGATTGGCTCCGGCCAGCGGAGTTCCCTCGGCCAGCAGCTGGAAACAGAACCGCAAGGCATCCGGCAGAACACCACTTAGCCGTCCAATCCGCAGATTGACACCGGTGACAGTGCGATCGCCGGTGCAGTCAAGCACCGCGTCGACCAGGCTTTGGGTAATAGAGAGTTCGTGCATGGGCTGTGCCACCTCGTGAGATCAATGTAGGCTCACCGCCCGTGATCCGCAAGAGGTCTGGGCGGTCAAGATCCGGCGCTGTCCGTTGCTCCCGGACGCTGCATCTCCGTGGTCCACTTTTCTTCGATCCGGCCGAACTTCCAGATGCCGACGGCGATGATCCAGGCGAGCACGAAAATGGCCACAATAGCGTAACCGACGTTGTTCAGATCCAAACCACCGATGGCCGCCAGCGGACCGGTCCGGATCCCGGTTTTGTCCACAAGGATCGAGATGAGCTCGATGGAACCAATAATCAGGGCCACGGCCACAGAGAGTCCGGTGATCACGAGGTTGTAGTAGATCTTGCGGACGGGATTGGAGAACGCCCACCCGTACGCGAAGTTCATAAAGCATCCGTCCAGCGCGTCGAGCAGACTCATCCCGGCGGCGAAGAGCACCGGCAGGGTCAGAATGGCGTACCAGGGCAGCGAAAACGCAGCCGCACCGCCGGCCAGCACCAGCAGGGACACCTCCGTGGCCGTATCGAAACCCAGGCCGAAGAGCAGACCGACGACGTACATCTGCCAGGGACGGGTGACTAGCCGGTTCACGCTCCCGAACAGCCGGTTCATCAGGCCGCGCTTGTTCAGCTGTTCCTCCAGCGCCGGCTCGTCGAGCTGGCCGTGCCGCATCCCGCGGAAGATTTTCACAATGCCCAGCAGGATCACCAGGTTGATGATTCCGATGATGTAGAGAAAGATCCCGGAGACACCGGCCCCGATAAGTCCCAGCACCGCGGGCAAGGTGGAGGAATCGCTCTCCATCTGGGCAGCCAAAGCCCGCACGCCCATGGCCAGCAGCAGACAAAGACCGAAGACGATGCTGGAATGCCCCAGGGAGAACCAGAACCCGACGGACAGCGGCCTTTTCCCGTCGTTCATCAGCTTGCGGGTGGTGTTGTCAATGGCGGCAATGTGATCGGCGTCGAAGGCATGACGCAGGCCCAGGGTATAGGCGGTGATGCCCAGGCCAAGGCCGAAAACGGCGGCCGGGCCCGTCTGCAGATGTTCCGGTTCCACTATGCCCGCCAATACGCCCCATCCCACCAGGTGCAGGAAGGCCACGAAACCAGCCATTGCGGCGATCGACGCCCATTCCCGAGGAGTCAGGGCCCGCCGGATACGGCCGATCCGGGACCCTGCAGCCCGTTCTACGGTGCTCATCTGCGTGTTTTCATCGTGTTGCCAAACCAGGCACCGGCCGGTTGATGATGCTGCGTTCGAACATGCTGCAACTCTGCTCCTGCCGCCGTTCAAGATGCAATGCTCAGCGCCGACAACTTGGCGACGTTGCTGGTGTAACAACGACGCATCATCGACGTTGCAGTCGGCAGGGAGGCAAGAAGCGTCGGTTCAGTGCCCCTCTGTTTCCCGCCAATGCTCAGGGATAGAGTGAAATGCGCACACCCGGCATCGAGGGAACGAGTTTACATGAGCAGGCAACAAGCCGATCAACAACCCGCGGGTAAGGAGGGATCCCGCGCACTGGTCTACGCGGTCAGTATTATTGCGGCTCTGGGCGGTCTGCTCTTCGGCTACGACACCGGCGTCATTTCCGGTGCGCTGCTGTTCATCGGCGACGAATTCCACCTGGATCCGCTCTCCGAGGGCGTCGTGGTGAGCTCGCTGCTGATCGGCGCCATGATCGGCGCCATCGCGTGCGGTCCGCTGGCGGATAAAATCGGCCGGCGTTTATCCATCACCGGGGCTGCAACCGTCTTTGCCATCGGCGCCATAGTTGCGGCGCTTGCCCCGAACGTGGAAACGCTCATCGCCGCGCGCGTGATCCTCGGCATCGCCGTGGGCGCGGCCTCCGTCCTGGTGCCGCTTTTCATTGCCGAGGCCGCGCCACCTGCCATCCGCGGCAAGCTGGTTTCCTTTAACCAGCTGATGATCACCCTTGGCATCCTGGTCGCCTACCTGACGAATGCGGCCTTCGCGTACGACGGCGGATGGCGCTGGATGTTCGGACTGGCACTGATTCCGTCAGCTGCGTTGGGCATCGGGATGCTGTTCCTGCCGGAAACTCCGCGCTGGCTGGTGGAAAAAGGCCGGATAGAGGAGGCCAAGGCCGTGCTGCTGCGGCTGCGCGGTCCCCGCATTGCGGCCGCGGAACTGGGGGATATCCAGCGGACCAAATCCGCAGAACAGCATAAGTCCACGCTGCGTGACCTGGCCAAACCGTGGGTGCGCCCGGCGCTCATCGCCGGGATCGGAGTCTCGGTGATCGGCCAGGCCAGCGGCATCAACACCGTTATCTACTACGCCCCCACCATCTTTAATGCCACCGGCTTAGGACCTGCGGCGGCCATTCTGGCGACCGCGGGAGTAGGAGCCGTCAACGTGGTGATGACGCTGGTAGGCATGTCTCTGGTGGACAGGGTGGGCCGTCGTCTGCTGTTGATGATCGGATTCGCGATCATGACACTCAGCCTGCTGGTTTTGGGGCTGGTTCTGCTGCCGGATCCGCTGCCGGCCTCCGCGGGCTGGATCGCGGTCATCTGTGTGGCCGTTTACATCGCCGCTTTCGCGGTGAGCGTCGGCGTCGTCGTCTTTGTCCTGCCATCGGAGCTGTACCCGCTAAGCATCCGAGGCTCGGCGATGAGTACCACCTTGCTGTGCAATTGGGGGATGAACTTCATCGTTTCCCTGACGTTCCTTTCCCTGTTCAACAGCCTGGGGAAATCCCCGGTGTTCTGGCTGTACGCGGTGATCTGCGCCCTGGGCTGGTTCTTCGCCGTCAAGCTGGTACCCGAAACGAAGGGCCGCAGCCTGGAGGAAATCGAAAGCTGGCTGCGCAGCAGGGAAAAAACCGCGCCCTAAAAACGCAGCGCACTAATGAGGACCCCGACCCCGGCTGGCCGGCACTGGTGGCGCCAAGAGGGGCATAGCGGCGCCACCAATGCTGACCGGTTGGGGCGTGCGAACGTACTTCAGTTCCCGCCAGGCGCCTGGGCGTCTGCGAGCGCGTCTTTGTCGGACTGCAGCTGCTGCTGGAAGCGGGCGTACCGTGCCAGGTGTCCGGGCCGGCGCCGGATAATCAGCCATGCCGCGGCCAGGAGCGCAAACCAGATGGGCGTTACCAGCAGGGCCTGCAGCGTGTCCGCCTGCTGCGTGAGGGCCCAGATTATGAAGGCGAAAAAGGCCAGCACCACGTAGCACATGACAACACCGCCGGGCATCTTAAATTTGGACGCGGTATGCAGGTGCGGCCGCCGTTTGCGGAAGACCAGATAACTGAGAAGGATGATGGTCCAGACGAACATGAACAGCAGGGCCGAGATGGTCGTCACTACCGTGAACGCCTCGATGATGGATTGACCCGCGTAAAGCAGCGCCACCCCCGCCAGCAGGAACATGCAGGAGAAAACAAGGGCGTTGGCCGGCACATGGTTGCGGGTGAGTTTGCCGAACTTCCTCGGAGCGTCACCCTCCTGCGCGAGCCCGAACACCATCCGCGATGTGGAGTAGATACCGGAATTTGCCGATGAGGCCGCGCTGGTGAGGACCACGAAGTTGATCATGCCGGCGGCAATGAGCAGTCCGGCCAGCGAAAACATCGCCACGAACGGGCTCTTGTCCGCCGTGATCTCCCGCCACGGGGTCACCGAAATAATAACAATAAGGGCCACAACGTAGAAGAGCATGACGCGGACCGGAATGGAGTTAATGGCCTTAGGCAGGTTCTTTTCCGGATCCTTGGCCTCGGCCGCTGTGGTGCCCACCAGTTCAATGCCGACAAAGGCAAAAACGGCAATCTGGAACCCTGCCACAAAACCCATCGGCCCCGTTGGGAAGAGACCGCCGTCGCTCCACAGATTCGTAAAGCCGGCATGCTCGCCGTTGGGTGCCTGGAAAGCGGTGAAGATCATCACCAGGCCCACGATGATCAGCGTGACGATGGCGACGATCTTGACCAGAGCAAACCAGAATTCCGTCTCCCCGAAGGCCTTCACCGTAGGGAGGTTCAGCCCCAGCAAGACCGCGATGGCGGCAAGCGCCGGAATCCACAGCGGAACAGCAGGCCACCAAAACCGCACGTAGCCGGCGATCGCTATGATGTCCGCGATGCCCGTGACAATCCAGCAGAACCAGTACGTCCAACCGGTGAAGAATCCCGCCCACGGGCCGAGCAGATCCGCCGAGAAATCGCTGAAGGACTTGTATTTGAGGTTGGAGAGCAGCAGTTCCCCCATGGCGCGCATGACGAAAAAGAGCATGAAGCCAATAATCATGTAGACGAAAATGACCGAGGGGCCCGCAAGGCTGATGGTTTTCCCGGACCCCATGAACAGGCCGGTGCCGATAGCGCCGCCGATGGCGATCAGTTGGATGTGCCGGTTCGACAATGAGCGGGTCAGGTGCGGGCCTTCCGCGGCCGGCTCTGGGGTGCGGACCGGCGGTTGAACCGTCGTGCTTTCAGACATGGAACTTCCCTCTAAAAATGGATAAAGCGCGCCAACAAGGGCGGCGGTCGGGGGCTTGCCCGGAGTTGATGTTGCCGCTTTGGCCGCGGCTGCCTGGGTTTTCAGTGTGCTGTCGCTCACGCAATAAAGTCAAACGCGCACCGCTTTGGCGCGTGGCCCTGCATCCGGTAGACTCGTGAGCCGAATCACCACAATTTAATAGCCTTTGAACTGCAGCGGGAGAGTCCTGCCGGTGTAACACCCAGCAGGCGCCGTAGGAGCAAATCCTCCCCAGGAATCTCTCAGGCACCTGTACCGCTGCGGCAAGGCAACTCTGGAAAGCAGTCAGGCGAAAGCCCCGGCTCACCGACGGTGCAAGCGGAATATTCCCGCGGAAACTCTCAGGTCCAATACAGAGCGGGGAGGAACTCGGTCCGCATCCGGCGTCTTTTGGCGTCGGCCAACCTTGGAGTTCCTCATGACGGTTCAGTCTTCGCCCACTAATTTCGCCGACCGCCACATTGGCGCACGCCGGCAATCCGACATCGACACGATGCTCAAAACCATCGGGTACGACAGCCTCGAGGGCCTCGTGGATGTGGCCCTGCCGGCGAGCATCCGGGCGCCAAAGCCGCTCGCTCTGCAGCCGGCGATGACCGAGGCGCAAACGCTCGCCGCACTGCGCGGGATTGCCGGCAAAAACAAGACCGCCGTACAGATGATCGGCCAAGGCTACTACGACACCCTGACACCTGCGGTGATCCGCCGCAATATCCTGGAAAACCCTGCCTGGTACACCGCCTACACGCCGTACCAGCCGGAGATCTCGCAGGGCCGGCTGGAGGCCCTGCTGAACTTCCAGACCATGGTGGCTGATCTCACCGCTCTGCCCGTGGCCAATGCGTCGTTGCTCGACGAAGCCACCGCCGTGGCCGAGGCCGTGCTGCTGATGCGCCGGGCCAATAAGGCGCCGGGTGCCGGAGCCGGGAAAACGGTGCTGGATGCGGACCTGCTGCCGCAGACGCTGGCCATCGTACTGGGCCGCGCACAGGCTCTGGATTTCGAGGTGGAGGTGGCAGACCTGTCCGCCGGATTGCCGGCGGGTGCCATCAACGGGATCGTGCTGCAGCAGCCGGGCGCGTCCGGTCGCGTTTTCGATCACGCCCCGGTCATCGCCGCCGCGAAGGAACGCGGTGCCATGGTCAGCGTCGCCGCTGATCTGCTGGCCTTGACCATGATCGTGGCGCCAGGGGAGCAGGGTGCTGACATCGCCGTCGGTACGGCCCAGCGCTTTGGCGTTCCGCTGTTTTTCGGCGGTCCGCACGCGGCATACATGGCGGTCCGCAAGGGTCTGGAGCGTTCGCTCCCGGGTCGCCTCGTGGGGGTATCCAAGGACGACGCCGGTCTGCCGGCCTACCGACTGGCGCTGCAGACCCGCGAGCAGCACATCCGCCGGGAAAAGGCGACCTCCAATATCTGCACAGCGCAGGCCCTACTGGCCATCGTGGCGAGCATGTATGCGGTTTATCACGGCCCGGACGGCCTGAAAGCGATTGCCGAGCGCGCCCACGCCCACGCCCGCACTCTGGCCGCGGCGCTGACGTCCGCCGGCCTCGAGCTGGTCAGCGGGTCATTCTTCGACACGCTCACCGTCCGCGTCCCGGGCAAGGCGGCCGACATTATCGCCGCCGCGGAGGAACGCGGCATCAACCTGCGCGTCATCGACGCGGACACCGTGGGCGTCTCGACGGATGAAACGACGACGGCGGCAACCATCGCCGCGGTAGCGGCCGCCTTCGGCGCCACAGCAACAGCCACAACCGAAGCCGGAGCCGACGCCGGAACCAACGACGGCACCGCAGAGGCCGGCTTTGAGCTGCCCACCGACGTAGTCCGCTCCTCCGGTTATCTGACCCACCCCGTTTTCCACAGCCACCGTTCCGAAACCGCGCTGCTGCGCTACATGCGTCGGCTCAGCGACCGGGACCTGGCGCTGGACCGCACCATGATCCCGCTCGGCTCGTGCACCATGAAGTTGAACGCGACGGTGGAGATGGAGCCCATTTCGTGGCCGGAATTCGCCTCCATCCACCCGTTCGCGCCCGATTCGCAGACCGAGGGCTGGCGTGAGCTGATCGCCGATCTGGAACAGAGCCTGGCGGAGATCACCGGCTACGATCAGGTCTCGATCCAGCCCAACGCCGGTTCCCAGGGCGAACTCGCAGGCCTGCTCGCCATCCGGGGCTACCATCGGTCCCGCGGGGATGAGCAGCGCCGCATTTGCCTGATCCCTGCCTCCGCGCACGGCACCAACGCGGCCTCCGCCGTGCTCGCCGGAATGAAGGTCGTCGTCGTCGCCACCGCTCCCGACGGCAGCATCGACCACGCGGACCTGCAGGGCAAAATCGACGCCAACAAGGACACGCTGGCGGCGATCATGATCACCTACCCGTCCACGCACGGGGTATTTGACGACGACGTCCGGCTGGTCTGTGATGCTGTGCACGCCGCGGGCGGCCAGGTCTACATCGACGGCGCCAACCTTAACGCTCTCGTAGGACTGGCGCAGCCAGGCCAGTTCGGCGGCGACGTTTCGCACCTGAATCTGCACAAGACCTTCTGCATTCCGCACGGCGGCGGCGGTCCCGGCGTTGGACCGGTGGCGGCCAAGGCACACCTGGCTCCGTTCATGCCAGGGGACGCCGCAGCCGCCCTGAACTCTGCCGCGAGCGGGCTGAACGGCGCCGGCAGTGCCGATTCCGTCAGTGCGGGGGTGCCGATTTCGGCGTCGCGCTTTGGATCCGCCGGGGTGCTGCCGATCTCGTGGGCCTACGTGAAGCTGATGGGCGGGGACGGTCTGACAGAAGCGACCAAGTCGGCGCTGCTGGCGGCCAACTACGTGGCATCCCGGCTGAACGAGCACTTTCCGATT
>JBBSSN010000044.1:0-11161 GCA_038242035.1 Actinomycetales bacterium | reverse complement strand
CCGCAGTGATTTCTCCGCGGGGTTCCGGGCAGAGGCCGGTATTATCCCGGTTCAGGAGTTCAGCACCGAGGCCGGGGATGGATACCCCGTGCACGGCTGGGTACTTCTGCCGCAGGGGCCCGGCCCGCATCCGGTGCTGCTCAACATCCATGGCGGCCCATTCACCCAATATGGCTGGGGCCTGTTCGACGAGGCACAGGTATACGCCTCGGCCGGGTATGCGGTCCTCATGTGCAATCCGCGCGGATCGGCAGGATACGGATTCGATCACGGCCGGTCGATCCGCGAAGCCATGGGCACGGTGGACTTCCATGATGTGCTGTCCTTTCTGGAAGGCGCTTTGGCTGCCTACAGCGAGCTCGACGGTGAGCGGCTGGGCGTGATGGGCGGCTCGTATGGGGGATACCTCACGGCATGGACGATCAGCCAGGATCATCGGTTCAAGGCCGCCATCGTCGAGCGTGGATTCCTGGATCCGGAAACGTTCACGGGAACCTCGGATATCGGGTGGTTCTTTTCCAGCGAATACACCGGCACCGACCCGGACAAGGTGCGGGCGCAGAGTCCGATGGCCCAGGTCTCCAATGTGCGCACCCCCACCCTGGTGATTCATTCGGAGCAGGATCTTCGCTGCCCCCTGGAGCAAGGCCAGAGGTACTATACGGCGCTGCGCCAGAACGGGATCGACGCCGAGCTGCTGATCTTCCCGGGGGAGAACCATGAGCTCTCCCGCACCGGAACGCCGCATCACCGCAAACAGCGCTTCGAGCACATCCTGCGGTGGTGGAACAAGCATCTTCCAGTGCAGACAGTGCAGACACCCCGGTAGGCTCAACCCATGGCCCATCTTTCACCGCGCGCCGCGCCGCCACTGCCCGACGAGGAGGCCCGCGCGCTGGCCTATGTGCTTCAGGCGGACAAGGACGTGACGATCTTCGTGGACGGCACCGTGCACAGGCTCTCCCCGGCAGCGGTGGAAGCCGTACTGGATCTGTTGGGCCGGTTCTCCCGCGGCGAGGGCATTATGGTCAGCTCGGTGGAAAACCTGCTGACCACCTCCCAGGCGGCCGAAGTAGGCGGGATTTCACACACATACCTGCGCCAGTTGACCGACGCCGGCAGCATTGCGGTGCAATACCGCGGCACGCACCGGCGAATCCGGCTGCAGGACATGCTCGGCTGGTTAGCCACGCAGCCGAATGCGCTCGGCGCGGAGGGCCTCAAATCCGGGGACGCTGCTGCCAACGATCGGCCTTGAGGGCCAAATGCAGTTCCAACCGGATCAGACCGTGCAGCGGATCGGTGCCGATCAGCGAACGGACCCGGGCGATCCGGTTGTACACGCTGCTCCGGTGCAGATGGACGGCGTCAGCGACGTCCTGCACGGCGCCGCCGCTATCGTAGAGCAGCTCCAGCACCGGCAGCAGTTCGGCGTTGCGGTCGGCCGCCTGCAGATTGCGGTAATGCACGGAGGACATCTGCTCCCACCGGCCCGCGGCCAGCAGCTGATAAACCCCGGTAGCGCCGTAGTCCAAGACATCAGGCAACCGCGGCTCCACCGCAGCGGCCTGCACCGCCACCTTGGCCTGCAGGTAGGCCACCGTCAATTGCCGCGGCGCTGCAAAGGGCTCGCTGAGTCCGAGAATAATCCGCGACGTTGATCCGGACCGCTTCGCCAGTTCCCGTTCGTAACGATTCCGCACGGTGGCCTGACCGGTGTGGGTCTTTCCGGTGTGGCCTGAACGGAACAAGATCACGGCATGTGTGTCGGTGCCGGCGCTGAACAGGGCATCGTCGACGCCGATGCTGGCCTGCAGGGCAGCGGTGCGGTGAATCAGGGTCTGCGCCAGTGGATCTGCCTCGCCCGAACGCGGGGATCCCGCGCGGGCGGGCGGCGGGGCCTGGAGCAGGACCGCCAACTGCCACGGACCGCGCAGCAGCATGTCTTCCCGATCTGCAGCCACGGCAACGGCCGCCGGTTTCCCCAGGCAGGCGGCCAGGAAGTCCTGTTCGCGGCGGCGCCGGTTCTCGGATTCGGCGGTATTCGAATCGAGCAGCAACGAGGACAGGAGATCCAGCCCATTGCGGACGTCGGGCAACTGAGCCAGGATCGCCGTCGCCGTTAATTCCGATTCCTCCTGCTGCACCCATAGGTAGCCCACGCGGAAGCCGCGGACCAGCAGCGGGACACATACCCGGCCCAGCATTCCGAGTTCGGCATTGGCTGGAACAACGACCGGACGCACGGCGGCGGAGATTCCATGGGAGAGCTGCCAGCCGCTGACATCCGCCGGAACCCGCTTGCTGAGCAACAGATTCACCCGCACGCGGTCGGCATGAACCTGGTCAGAACTGTAGGCCAGGAGGACGCCGTCAAGGTCCTCGAGGGAGAGCCCGCGCCCCAGCTTCGCAGCCAGCTGCTCCACCAGCTGCTCCACGTCGGTAGTCTGCATGCATTAATCGTACGGGCGGCCAACGACAGCAGTCGACACTTGCCGCTTGCGTGCTCGACATCTGTCGGGCAGCGGGAAGTGACTCCTGCGGATTTCCGGGCCTGGGGGAAACCGTCCCGCGGGGACGCGCAGCCTGGGCAGTCCCCTACGTCACATCCGGCTCTAAGCTGATATCCCGGCGGGTCAGGCGGACGGGCTGAGGGGTCCGGGCCGCTGCTCCGGCCCTAATATCCATGCAGACCTACGGAGAACCCCATGATTGTCGCCATCCCGAAAGAAATTAAGAACAACGAATTCCGCGTCGCCATTACCGCCTCCGGGGTGCACGAGTTCAAAGACCACGGGCATACCGTCCTGATTGAAAAAGGGGCCGGAGCCGGCTCCAGCATTACCGACGAGGAATACGCGGCAGCGGGCGCAGAACTCGTTGACACCGCCGCGGAGCTGTGGCAGCGCGCGGACCTGGTGATGAAGGTCAAGGAGCCGGTTGCCGCCGAATACGGCTACTTCCGCCAGGGCCTGGTCCTGTTCACCTACCTGCACCTGGCCGCCGAGCCGGAGCTCACCGCCGCACTGTTGGAATCCGGCGTCACGGCGATCGCCTACGAAACGGTACAGACCGGCCGCAGCCTGCCGCTGCTGGCTCCGATGTCAGAAGTTGCCGGCCGGCTCTCCGTGCAGGTAGGCGCCCAATGCCTGACAGCACCCGCCGGCGGGCCTGGGATCCTGCTCGGCGGCGTTCCCGGCGTCCGCCCCGCCAAGGTCGTCGTGCTCGGGGCCGGAGTCGCCGGGAGCAATGCCGCGGCGATGGCCGTCGGCGCCGGGGCCGAGGTCACCATTTTGGACATCAATATCGAGCGGCTCCGTGAGCTCGGTGCCATTTACCAGGGCCGACTGAAGACCGTGGCCTCCAACCGGCTGGAGATCGAAAGGTCCCTGCTGGAGGCTGACCTGGTGATCGGCTCCGTGCTGATCCCGGGGGCGAAGGCTCCCAAGCTGGTCACGAACGCCATGGTCGCCAGGATGAAGCCGGGCTCGGTACTCGTCGATATCGCCGTGGACCAGGGCGGCTGCTTCGAGGACAGCCACCCCACCACGCATCAGGATCCGACCTTCGCCGTGCACAATTCGATCTTCTACTGCGTGGCGAACATGCCCGGTGCCGTACCCAACACCTCCACCTACGCGCTGACCAACGTCACTTTGCGCTATGCCGTCGCGTTGGCAAATCTTGGCGTCAAGGAAGCACTGCTCCGGGACGCGTCTCTCGCCGCCGGCCTGAACGTTGCCGGCGGCAAGGTCACCCATCACTCGGTTTCCACCGCCCACGGGCTCGAGCTGGCACAGGACTGGTCCGGGCTGCTCTGACCCTGTGCTGTGACCCTGCTGCTCTGACGCTGGGCTCTGACCCTGGGCGAAAGAGGAGGACGACGGCGGTCCCGCCGGCCGCCGTCGTCCTCCTCTATCGGAACCAGCGCCAGCCTCCGGGAGCGCGCCAGGAAACATTTGATGACTCTTATGCAACATACGGGCTACCCTTGAGCTGTGACCCACAAATCAACCACTGAAAATCAGTCCCGTGCCAATCGCGCCGGCGGGATGCTTCCGGCCGAGACCGAAGAGGCCTTGTCCCGTGCCGAGGCTCTCAGCTCCGCCACGGTGCATCCGCATGAAGCCCTATTCTCGGATCGCGCGGCTAACATCAAGCAGTCTGCAGTCCGGGATGTTTTTGAAATTTCCATGCAACCCGGGCTGGTCTCCCTCGCCGGCGGGAACCCCTACCTGCAATCACTGCCGCTGGAACGGCTGGGGGCGGTTGCGGCCGAGATCATTGCGACGCAGGGACTTGAAGCGCTGCAGTACGGCGGCGGGCAAGGAACGCTGGAACTTCGCCGGCAGATCTGCGAGGTGATGGCCGCGGAGGGGATCACCGACGCGGACCCGGACAATGTGGTGATCACCGCCGGTTCACAGTCCGCCCAGGACGTCGCCGCGAAGGTTTTCTGCAATCCCGGTGACGTAGTTTTGATTGAAGATCCGACCTATGTGGGTGCCCTGAACACCTTCGAGGCCTACCAGATCGATGTCCAGCCGGTGCGCGTCGACGACGGAGGGCTGGTCCCCGCGGAGCTCCGGCGCCGGATCGAGGAGCTGCGCGCCGCGGGCAAAACCGTGAAGATGCTCTATACAATCCCCAACTTCAGCAATCCCTCCGGCGTCACCCTCGCTGCGGCCCGGCGACCGGAGATCGTTCGGATATGCCGGGAAGCGAATATTCTCGTTCTGGAGGACAATCCCTACGGCCTGCTGAAATTTGACGGCAATCTCCAGACACCACTGCGCGCCGGGAATCCCGACGATGTGCTGTATCTGGGCTCGTTTTCGAAGATCTTCGCTCCCGGTCTGCGGATCGGCTGGGCGCTGGTGCCGGCTCATCTGAAACAGCGTTTCTACCTGGCCAGTGAGGCCGTCACCCTCTGCCCTCCCACGTTCAATCAGATGCTCGTCTCCGCCTATCTGCGGGACTTCGATTGGATGGAGCAGGTCCGCACCTACCGGGCGCTGTATCAGGAACGCTGCGACGCCATGCTCTCGGCGCTGGCCGAGCACATGCCGGCCGGCGTGAGCTGGACAACGCCGGCCGGCGGATTCTTTATCTGGCTGACCCTCCCGGCGAACGTCGACACGTATCCGTTGCTGCATCAGGGAATCGAGGCCGGCGTGGTTTTTGTGCCCGGCGCCGCCTTCACCTCCGCACCCGGCCCCAGCAATACCCTTCGGCTCGCGTTCAGCTCCGCGACCCCGGAGAACATTCACGAAGGCGTCCGCCGGCTCGCGCCGGTCCTTCGCGCCGCCGTCGGCAGCTCCAACTAAGGAAAATCTTCAGCTGCGCCTTCTGCGGCCATCCGGCCACAAAACGCGCAGCTGAAGATGATCACTCCAGGAGCAGGGCCGGCTCCTCCATGATCGACGCAACGTCGGCCATGAAACGGGCGGAGAGGTCCCCGTCCACCACCCGGTGATCGAACGAACCCCCCAAGGTCGTGATCCAGCGCGGGATGACCTCGCCGTCGAGCACCCACGGCTTGAGCTTGACCGTTCCGAACGCCACAATCGCCACCTCGCCTGGATTGATGATCGGCGTTCCGGTGTCGATTCCCAGCGCTCCGATATTGGTGATGGTGAGCGAGCCGCCCGCCATCTGCGCCGGTTGGGTCTTCCCGGCGCGCGCCGTGCTGGCCAGATCGTTCAGCGCCACCGCCAGCTCCTTCAGCGACAGATCCTGGGCGTCCTTGATGTTGGGTACCATCAGCCCCCGCGGAGTGGCCGCCGCGATGCCCAGATTCATGAAGTGTTTCACGATGATCTCATCCCCGGTCCAGGTGGCGTTGACGGAGGGATTGCGCGCGGCAGCCCAGATCACCGCCTTGGACAGGATCAGCAGCGGCGAGACCTTGATGCCCTCGAAGTCCCGCGAGGCCTTGAGCCGCTTGACGAATTCCATCGTCCGGCTGGCGTCGACGTCGACGAAAATACTCACGTGCGGCGCGCTGAAGGCACTGAGCACCATCGCTTTGGCGGTCGCTTTGCGCACACCCTTGACCTGAATACGCGAAATCCGCTGTTCCGCCGCGGCGTCCGGCCCGCGCTCCGGTGCAGACTGCCAGAACGTTCCCGCGCCGTCCTGCTCGGCGGTCCGCTGATCCTGATAGCTGAGCAGATCCTTCTTGGTGATCTCCCCACGCAGCCCCGTCGGTGAGACGTCGCTGAGGTTGATTCCCAGATCCTTCGCGGCCTTGCGGACCGGAGGCGTGGCGAGCACGCGCGCCGCTCTGGCCTCGTTGACGGGCGCAGCGAACGGCGGAACGGGCGGCGGCGGCGGCGCCGCGGCGGGAGTCCTCCGCGGCCGGCGTTTGACGGCGTCGGCCATCGGCCCGGAACCGACGAGCGGCTTGTGACCTTCGGCGGCGGCGGCAGCGGCCGGCTCCAATGCGTCCGGAGGCACTGACCCATGCACTGACCCACGCACTGGCGCTGTGGAAGCTTCCGCCTCCGAACCGATGCTGATGATCGCGGTGCCGACGTCAACCGTCTGCCCCTCGTCGACCAGCAGCTGCGCGACAATCCCGGCATAGGGCGACGGCAGCTCCACAATGGACTTCGCAGTTTCAATCTCGACCAGGACATCGTTGATGGCCACGACGTCCCCCAGTTTGACTTTCCAGGAGACGATTTCCGCCTCGGTAAGCCCCTCGCCGACGTCGGGCAGATTAAACGTGTTCAATGCGGACATCCGTCGCGCCTTTCCCTAGTACGCCAGCGCGCGGTCGAGTGCCTCAAGGATCCTGTCGATGTCCGGCAGGTAATGCTCCTCCACCCGTGCCACGGGGTAGGGCATGTGGAACCCGCCAACGCGCAGCGCGGGTGCCTCCAAGGCGTAAAAACAACGTTCGCTGATGCGTGCCGCTATTTCGCCTCCCAGACCGCCGAAGGTCGGCGCCTCATGCGCCACGATCAGCCGGCCAGTCTTTTCCACCGAAGCGGTGACGGCATCGAAATCGATGGGGGAAATGGAGCGCAGATCAATGACCTCCACGCTGTGCCCCTCCTGGGCCGCTGCCTCCGCGGCGGCCAGTGCCACCGGAACCAACGGACCATACGCGACGACGGTCGCATCCGTCCCCGGCTGCAGCACCTGCGCCGAGAACGCGTCCAGGCCGGCCGCTTCCGTATTGACCTCGCCCTTGAGCCAGTACCGGCGCTTGGGCTCAAAGACGATGACCGGGTCGGGGCAAGCGACGGCCTGCTGGATCATCCAGTAGGCATCTTGGGCGTTGGAGGGAGAAATAATCCGCAGTCCGGCGGTGTGGGCAAAAAGCGCTTCCGGGGACTCGGAGTGGTGTTCAATGGACCCGATCCCGCCGCCGTAGGGGATCCTGATGACCACCGGGGCGCTGAGCTGACCGCTGCTGCGGGTGTGGATTTTGGCCAGCTGAGTGGTGATCTGGTTGAAGCCGGGGAAGACAAAGCCGTCAAACTGGATCTCACAGATGGGGCTGTAGCCGCGTAAGGCCATCCCGATGGCGGTGCCGATGATGCCGGATTCCGCCAGTGGTGTGTCCATTACGCGGTCCGCGCCGAATTCGGCTTTCAGCCCTTCGGTGACGCGGTACACGCCGCCGAGCGCGCCGATATCCTCCCCCATTATCAGCGCTTTGGGGTTGGCCGCCAGCGTGGCCCGCAGGCCTTCGTTAATGGCCTTGGCAATGGTCATTGTGGTCATGGCGCACCCGTTTCATTCCCGGCGGCGGATCCGGTGCCGGGTTCGGCGAAGGACGCTGCGTAGTTCTCGAACCAGGCAAGCTCCTCGGCCACCAGCGGATGCGCCTGGGCGTAGACATTGGCAAAGGACGATCGGATGTCCGGAACGGTCATGGCCAGCGTCGTCTTGCGGACATACGCGGCCAATTCGTCGCCGTCGTCCTTAACGGAGCTGAAAAAGGCGTCATCGGCAAGGTTCTCGGCCCGCAGGTACTTTTCCAGCCGTACCAGCGGATCCTTGGCACGCCACTTTTCCTCTTCCGCAGCCAAGCGGTACTTCGTGGGGTCATCGGCGGTGGTATGCGCGCCAAGCCGATAGGTGAAAGCTTCGATCAGCACCGGTCCCTGCCCCGAGCGTGCATGGTCCAAGGCCCATTGAGAGACGGCGTGGACGGCCAGCACGTCATTGCCATCCACCCGGATCCCCGGAAAGCCGTAGCCGCTGGCCCTGTTCACCAGCGGAATCCGGGACTGGACCTCGAAGGGGACCGAAATGGCCCAATGATTGTTCTGGCAAAAGAAGACCACGGGTGCCTGGTAGGAAGCGGCAAAGACCATCGACTCATGCACGTCCCCTTCGGAGCTGGCACCGTCACCAAAATAGGCCACGACGGCGGCAGGTTTCATTGCCGCGTCGGCGGCCAGATCGCGCTGGATTCCCATCGCATACCCCACTGCATGCAGTGTCTGGACGGCAAGAACGAGCGAATAGAGATGAAAGTTGGTGTCCTTCGGATTCCATCCGGCATTAGAAATTCCGCGGAAGAGCTTGAGCAATAGCGACAAATCGACACCACGAGTCAGCGCCACACCATGCTCGCGGTAGGTGGGGAAGATGTAATCCTGCGGCTCCGTCGCCTGACCTGAGCCGATCTGCGCGGCTTCCTGCCCGGTCAACGGGACCCAGAGCGCCAACTCGCCCTGGCGCTGCAGCGCGGTGGCCTCCTGGTCAAAGCGACGCACCGTGGCCATATCCGAGTAGAAACTGCGCAGCTTCTCCGGCGTAAGCCGCGCAAGATACGGACTGAACTTCTCATCATGGCGAAGCTTCCCGTCCGGTCCCAGCAGCTGTACCAGGTTATCCGCCGGCGGAACGTCCTCGATGAGAGCGTCGCCGACGTCGGAATCCTCAAACTCGGTACTGGGTAGCTGGGCAGCGCCCATACCTTCTCCTCGCCTGCCGCATCTGCAACGTCGATCCATCAGTGGGGATATATGCGCGAACCGGAATGTGTTTCGGGCGGGCGGATATCCTTCTATTTCTTCGGTCCACTGTATCGGCAGCCCGGCCCGCAGAGAATTTATTAAGCGCTAGGAATGCCGCGGCGGTTTTGTATACTCCGCACAGAGTTCCAGAAAGCGGGAGTTGGCTTCGGTCTCGCCGATAGTGACCCGGACGCCCTCGTCGCCGAATGGACGCACTGACAGCCCTCGCTGGTCCGCGAGAGCGGTAAATTCGGCGCTGTTTTCCCCTAAATTGAGCCAGACAAAGTTACCCTGCGCGTCCGGAATCTCCCAGCCAAGACCCTTGAGCCCAGCTGCCACCCGGTCCCGCTCGTCGACCAGGCTTTGTACCCTTTCCACAACCTGATCGTAGTTTTGCAGGGAGGCAACAGCGGCGTGCTCGGCGAGGGAGGAGACGGCGAAGGGCGTGGCCGTGATCCGCAGATATTGCGTGAGCTCCGGCCGCGACACGGAGTAGCCGACGCGCAGCCCTGCCAATCCGTGCGCCTTGGAGAACGTCCGCAGGACTACAACATTGGGGTACTTGCGGTACATGGCGATTCCGTCAACGGCATCTTCAGCACGGACAAACTCCATATATGCCTCGTCGATCACGATCAGGACATCGGCCGGGATGGAGGTGATGAACCGCTCCGTTTCGGCCCTATACAGGACCGGTCCCGTCGGGTTGTTCGGCGTACACAGCAAGATCACCTTGGTCCGTTCGTTCACCGCTGCCGCCATCGCCTGCAGATCATGCGTGCCGTCCGCCTTCAGCGGGATCCTGATGCTCTCGGCGCCGGCCAGTCCCACACAGATCGGATATGCCTCGAAGGATCGCCAGGCATAAACGACCTCGTCCGGTCGGCCGTCGTCGTTCTGACCGGCAAACGTGGACAGCAGCTGGTTCAACGCGCCCAGGCTGCCGGCTCCGGTGACAATATCATCGGCAGGAACGTCCAGAAAGGCCGCCAGCTCCTTCCGCAGTCGGGTGCTGAGGGAATCCGGATACCGGTTGATGTCCGCGAGCGAGCGCACGGCGTCCAACACCGCGGGCACCGGACCCAGCGGGTTTTCGTTGGAGGACAGCTTGAAGCTCTCCAGGCCCTCGACGACGGCGGCCGGTTTGCCGGCGGCATATTTGGGTAGTCTGCCCACGACAGTGCGTGGATGAACCACAGCAGCAGCGGTCGGGTTCTCAATAGTCATAGTTCCAGCTTATCGCCGGGATCCCTGCCGCTGCCGGCCAATATCGCATCGCCGCCCGATGTGGGATTATGGCGGATGGGTAAATTCATTGTCCGCGTCCTGATCAACGCGCTGGCGCTGTGGATCGCCAGCGCTCTGCTTCCCGGTCTGCAGATTTATTCCAGCGGAACCGACGGATTGGTTCCCGGTAACAGTACGGCAGGTACAGTCCTGGCCTTCGTCGCCATCGGACTCATTTTCGGCATCGTCAATGCTCTGGTCAAACCGATTGTCAAGCTGCTGTCGCTGCCGATCACCTTCCTCACGCTGGGCCTTTTCACCATCATCATCAACGCAGCAATGTTATGGCTGACTTCCTGGTTGAGCGGGTACACGCCCGTTCACTTCACTATCGACACCTTTTTGTGGACCGCGGTGCTGGCGGCAATTGTCATCAGCGTCGTTTCAATGATCGCCGGCGCGCTTACCGGCATTAACCGACGAAGCATCAGCAGCCGCCGCTAGTCCCGTTTTTGCCCCGTAGCCCTTTTCCTCCGGTTCACGTCCGTACCCTGATAGACGTACTTGCGGTAGCTCACGGCTCCGGCCAGGGCCGCAGGTCCCAAAAACTGCTGCAGAGCCTCCTTGTGCGCCAATACCGAAACGTTCCGGCTGCGATCCAGCTCGGCGGCGTCGTCAAGGTAATAATCCAGGCTGTGCGCATCGGCCACCAGTTTCCCCGGGTCGGCCAGTGAACTAAACGGGCGTCGGCCGGTAGTAACGCTCACCCAGTTCGCCGTCTCCGGCGGCGCTGCCAGGTCTAAGGCGGTAACGATGTCATCCACATTTTCCAGATCCAGCACCTGGACCCCGGGCTGCACGTGTTGATTCGACCCGGGTGCGCCGGCAATGATGATGATCCGCACATAAACTTCTGCGAGGAATGCCTGGTTTGCGGCCATGGCGGAGGCATG
>JBBSSN010000043.1:0-11217 GCA_038242035.1 Actinomycetales bacterium | reverse complement strand
CAGGAAGGCGGAGAGGAAACGTCCCGCCGCCGTGACCGGGAACCCATTGATGGCATCCTGCACGGCGGACACGAGGCGCCCGGAGGGCAGCAGCAGCAGGATGCCGCCGGTGACCACCGAAGCCGGGGTCAGCGGAACGTCCAGCATTGCGCAGATCAGGGCGATCGCGGTCACCAGGAAGGAACTGGCCGCCGTGGTGAAGAAGTCCGGGACCCGCCATTTCCCCAGCGTTCGGGCCAGCAGCCCCACCAGCAGGGAACTCAACAGCGCGACCAGGGCGCCGAAGCCCGTGCCGCCGATGACCGCCACCACTATGGCGGCAAAGCCCGCTTCCGCCATGGTGACCATCCAGCGCGGGAACGGCCGCGGGCTCCGGAGAATGGCGTCCAGCCGCCGGTAGGATTCGTCCCGGCCCACCCCGCCCGAAACGATGTCCGTCACCAGCTCATGAACCAGCGACAGGCCGGCGTAATTATTGGTCCAGGACCGCACCACACGCAGCAACGTGATGGGCGTAGCATCCTTTTTCGCGTAATTGATGATCACGGACTGGTTGGTGATGTCCACCTCGATATTGCGCAGCCCCAAAGCCGCAGTGACCGCGATGATGCTGGTCTCCACCTCCAGGGCGCCGGCGCCATAGCGAAACATTGTTTCCGCCAGATGCAGCGCGAAGTCGATGGTTTTGCGGGCTGAGGCATCCACCCCACCCACCTGAATCGTCGGGTTTGCGTAGGGACTGCCCGCCAGGCGGTCCACAATACTCATCGGCGCAGTCGGTGGCGCCTCGCCCTGGACGAGTTTGCGCAACACACTGCGGGCCGCGTAATTCTGCTTTGCCGCCGGCACCACGGGGATCATTCCGGCATGCGGCACCGGGCGCTTGGGCTGCAGTGATTTGTCGCTCATGTGGCCTTTCCCGCCGGCCCGCGTCATGCCGTCCTCGCGGAGTACAAAACGCCAGTCCGACGGCGTTATACGGTGAAGGATGTCTGCGTCCAGTCTAACGTCCGGCGGCTGTGCAACGCCTGAACGGACACTCCGGTGACGTCCCGGACAACTCACAGCCCACTCCCAGCCCGGTAAAGGCACTTGCACGGTTCGGCCCTCAAATATGAAGGAGAACAGGGGCCGCATGAGCACCGGAAATTTTTGGAGTAAACATGAGTATTTTAGCCCGCAGCGTGGGCAATGCCTTTCGCAACAAGGTCCGCAGCGGTGCCGTCGTCATTATTTTGGCAGTCGCCATCGGACTGGCCTTGTCCATGCTGGTGGCCAGTCAGGCCGTGGCGGACAAAATCACGTCGTTGAAGGCGTCCGTGGGAAATAACCTGACCGTCAATCCGGCTGGTTCCCGCGGCGGGCAGGGCGGTGGAGAACCATTGACCGCCGCGGACCTCAGCACCGCCTCTGCGGTGGCGCATGTCAGCTCCGTGACCGGGACGCTGAGCCTGCGGTTAAGCAACGCCGGCACCACCGTGGCAGCCGCCACAGCACCGGCCCGACAGGGTGCCGGCCCGGCCGGAAGGGCCACCCGTGGCACCACCAGTCTGGTGTCCGCCGTCGATCCGGGCACTTTGGGCAACCGGGAGAATGGCTCGACCTCCACCAGCGGGGGGACCGGGTCCGGCAGCACCGCGGTCAGGCCCGCCTTTAGCATCCCCATCGAGGCGACCGGCGTCAGCGGCTCGGTCAATGCCGCCGGGGAGCCCATCAACATCACCAACGGCACGGCCCTCAACGACTTCGCCGGGACGTCCGCCCAGGCCCTGGTGGGCAGCACCTTGGCCACTAAGAACTCCCTGACGGTCGGTTCCACGTTCACCGTCAATGACCGGACCATGACGGTCAGCGGGATCTTCGACGCCGGCACGGCGTTCGACAATAACGCCATCTACCTGCCTCTGACGGCCGCACAGACCCTGGCCAGCCAACCCGGCGAGATCAGCACCATGACGGTACTCGTGGACAGCATCGACAATGTCGACGCCACCAAGACGGGGCTGGCCTCCGCGCTGGGCAGCACTCGCGTGGATGTCACGGCCGGATCCGGCAATCTCGAATCCGCCATCGGTTCGCTCGGCAGCGTACGGAGCATCTCGCTGATCGGCTTTATCGCGGCACTGGGCACGGCCGGCCTGATCGTTTTGCTGATCATGATCATGGTGGTCCGGGAACGGCGGCGCGAGATCGGCGTTTTGAAGGCGATCGGTGCGTCAAACCGCAGCATCGGAATCCAGTTCGTTTTCGAGGCGCTGGTCCTGGTGGTGATGGGCTCGGTTGTCGGCGCCGTGATCGCGTCCTTTAGCAGCAATTCGATCGTCGGCGCGCTGGTTTCCGGCAATACGGGCACGACGGCGGCGGCCGCCGGGTCCGGGCGGCAGGGACTGCGGGCGGCGGGACAGGCAGCGGCCGGGTTCGGCGCGGGCGGGTTCGGCGCGGCAGCTGGCCCGGGTGGCCGCCGTGGCGCGTTCGCCGGGGCGAGCCAGCTCATCGGCACCGTCAGCACGTCCCTGGGGTGGCAGACCCTGGTCTTGGGTGTGCTGGGAATTGTGCTGATTGCCGCCCTTGGTGCATTGATCCCGGCGCTGCTCACGGCAAAGGTCCGTCCCATTGAAGTCCTGCGAGGAGAGTAAGAAATGCTGGAAGTAAAAGACGTCGTCAAATCATTCAAAACGGGCGATCACACCATCAAACCGGTCAACGGAGTGTCCTTTTCGCTGGAACAGGCCACGTTTGCAGCCATCCTGGGCAAGAGCGGCAGCGGGAAAAGTACACTGCTTTCGCTGCTTGGCGCGTTGGATAAAGCCACGTCCGGGGACGTGCTGGTAGACGGGGTCAATATCAGCGCGCTGCCCGATTCGAAGCTGACGGCCTACCGCCGGGACGACATCGGCTTCGTCTTCCAGCAGTACAATCTGATCCCAAATCTGTCCGCCAAGGAAAACGTGATGCTGCCGATGGAATTCGCCGGCGTGTCCCGGGCCGAGCGGAGTGTGCGTGCCGCGGAGCTGCTCAACCAGGTGGAGCTGACCGAAGACACGCATGACCGCAAGGCCAACAAGCTCTCCGGCGGTCAACAGCAGCGAGTCTCGATTGCCCGTGCGCTGGCCAACAAACCCAAGCTGATCCTGGCGGACGAGCCGACGGGGAATCTCGATGATGAAACGGGCGAGCTGATCATCGAGCTGCTGCGCTCGATCTGCCATGAAAAGAACACCACCATCCTGGTGGTCACCCATGATCAGGCCCTGGCCCGGAAGACGGACCGCAGATTCCGGCTTGCCCGTGGCAAAATCACCGAAATAACCGAAATAACGGAGGCCTAACGACCGCCCCCGCCGGCTCGGTCGCTGAGGACGGGGTACCCCCGCGGCCTCGGTCGCTGAGGACGGGGCACCCCCGCGAGGCAGGTGCGCCCCAGCATCGTCGTCGCGGGGCCGCCCCTGCTTCACTGTCACCGCCAGTCTTCACAAGCCGCCCGGTGCTACTGCCGGTAGCCCTCAACCTCTTCGGCGGGGCGAACGGAGGCCTCATCGGGGTTTTGACCCGCGTCGAGTTTTGCACGTCGTTGCCGTAGCAGGTCCCAGCATTGGTCCAGCTGCACCTGAAGATGCTTCAGTTCGGCGCTGCGGGACTTCGACTCCCCTTCCGAGGGTGCGGTGTCCCGTAGCTGTTGTTCCTGCTCCACGAGTTCTTGAATCCGCTGATGTATCTGCTGTCCATCCATCGCTGTCTCCTTGCCTGACTGGGAACCGTTCCACCGTCCACGCTACTAAGCACAGCGACCGGTGGCTACACCTGGACATCAGCGGCGGGATCCTTTGAGCACCTTTACCCAGCTGAACGGTGACGGCATCAGCAGCCGAGCGCCGCCGTCGAGCGCCGCCGTCGAGCGCCGCCGTCGAGCATGACGGACTGTCGGGCCGCCACGGGCATCTTTTGACATTCTCGCTGCCGTTGTTCAGTTGCTGGGCCCGCGTTTTTGTGCCGCAGTGACGCCATATTTTAGGGAGCCTGCCCGGCATTAACTAGCATGGACTCATGACGTCCCCAGCAGAACCTGCCGTGATCGGTTCCATTGCCTACCAGGGCGAGCCAGGGGCGAACTCGCATATTGTCTGCCTTGAGGCGTACCCCGGCTGGGATGCGATCCCCTGCTCCACCTTCGAGGATGCGTTCGCGCAGGTCATCTCCGGAGCGGCCCAGCTCGCGATGATTCCGATCGACAACTCGGTGGCGGGGCGGGTAGCGGACATTCACCTGCTGCTCCCGGACACCAGTCTGCAGATTGTCGGCGAGCACTTCCTCCGGATCCGCTTTGATCTGCTGGGCATTCCCGGTGCCACCATTGCGCAGGCACAGGAAGTGCACAGCCATGTCCACGCCCTGGCCCAATGCCGCCGCTTCATCCGCGCTCACGGCCTCAAGCCGGTCGTTGCCGGGGACACCGCCGGGTCCGCCCGCGAGGTACGCGACTGGAACGATCCGAGAAAGGTTTCGCTGGCTCCGCCGCTGGCCGCCGGCATGTACGGACTGGATACTCTGGCCAAGGATGTGGAAGACGAGCACCACAACACCACCCGATTCGTGGTGCTCTCTCCCCCACAGAGTTACCCGGAGGCCGGTAGCGGGCCGCTGGTCACCAGTTTCGTCTTTCGGGTCCGGAACATCGCGGCCTCCCTGTACAAGGCGCTCGGCGGTTTCGCGACCAACGGCGTGAACATGACCCGGTTGGAGAGCTACATGGTGGACGGTGAATTTTCCGCCACCATGTTCATGGTGGATGTGGAGGGCCATCCCGAGGACCGCGCCCTGAAACAGGCTTTGGCGGAGCTGACCTTTTTCAGCACCGAGCTGAGGATCCTCGGCGTCTTCCCTGCCCACCCCTACCGGCAGACCAAAATAACGGATTAGTCCTCATCGCCGGCAGAAGGACACCAGCGGTGAGGACCTACGTTCGGCTGCCTCAGACGTTCGGGTTCCTGGTCCACAGCGACTGCATCTCCTGTACCGCACGGTCGGTAATACGCAACATGGCGTCCCGGGCCTGCTCCGCGTCGCCGCGCTGAATGGCGCTGGCCACATCCACATGCATCTGGAGCGCTTCTTCGTGCGGATGTTCCGGCATCAGACCGTAGTTGGTCCGTCCGGTCAGCACCTCCGCCACCAGGGTGTGCAGCCGGCCAAACATCTCGTTCCCCGAGCTGGAGAGCACGAGGCGGTGGAACTGGATATCCAGGTCCAGGAAGAGGCCCGTGTCGCCGTCCCTGCCGGCCGCCCACAGCTTCCCGGCGAGCCCCATCAGATCGCTGGCGTCGCTAAGCGGTGCCCGCAGCGCCGCTAATTTCGCTGCCTCAGGCTCAATAGCGGCACGCAACTCGTACAGGGAGCGCAGTTGCGCGATCCGTCCCGCGGAGGCTAACCGCCACCGGATGATCTGCGGGTCGTACAGATTCCATTCCGACGACGGCAGCACAGAAACGCCGATGCGGCGCCGTGATGTCACCATACCCATTGACGCCAAAACGCGCAGGGCTTCCCGCACCACGGAGCGCGAAACCTGGCAGCGTTCCTCAAGTTCTTCAATGCGCAGTATGGAACCGCTGGGCAGCTCACCGGAGCTGAAGGCCAGCCCGAGCAGCTCGACCACCTGCGCGTGAAGACCACCCGCACGCACCGCATCCGCGCCTGCCGGCAGGCTCTTGCGGCCACTGGTTTCGGCGGCAGCAAGGCGCGAAGATTTCCGGGTGTCCATGGCATTGATCATATCGTTACCGTTTTACGGTTGCATAAGTATGATCTTTCTCACTAGAGTTTCGACATAAAGCAGATGTAAAGACGCATTTGTTTCGGCTGCGCCGTCTGTGGCGTTGCAGCCCCACTGAAGAAATGGAGAGACCGTGAAACGAGACCCTCTTTTGCGATCCGTTGGGATAACTGCTGCGGCAGTGGTCCTGGCCGTGGGAACACTGTCCGGCTGCGGCACGGGCTCAGACTCGGCAGGTGGAAGCGGACCCAGCACCTTGCGCGTGACGCTGGCGAACCATGTCTGGACCGATCAGGTCAAGGCCGCTATCCCGGAATTTGAAAAAGCCAACAATGTGAAGGTCGAGCTCACCCAGCTGGGCGAAGATCAGCTGTCCGATCAGTACAACGTCAAGCTCAACGCCGGTACGGACGAGATCGACGTGATGATGTACCGCCCGTTGCAGGAGGGCAAGTTGTTCGCCAAGAACGGCTACTTGGCCGACCTCTCGGACAAGGTCAAGAGCGACGCGAGCTGGAATTGGAGCGATTTCCAGGCCGGCCCCGTTTCCTCCACCACCTACGAAGACAAGGTTGTCGGCGTCCCGACAATCACCGAGCGCGAGGTCCTCTACTACCGCAAGGACCTGCTCGCCAAGGCGGGCATCGAAGTCCCCAAGACCATGGACGAGCTCAAGGCCGCCGCGACGAAGATCAAGGACGCCAACCCCGGCGTGGCCGGCTTTGTGGCCCGGACCGGAAAGTCCACCGCGGTCACCCAGTTCTCCAGCTTCCTGTACAGCTTTGGCGGCGACTTCATCGACCAGTCGGGCAAGTCCGCGGTGAACAGCGACGCAGCCAAGAAGGCCTACGCGTTTTACGGCGGCCTGATCAAGGATCAGGGACCGGCCAATGTCAGCACCGACATGAGCTGGCCCGAGGCGATGGCGATCTTCACCCAGGGGAACGCGGCCTTCTATACGGAAGCGGACAGTCTCTACAAGAACGCCACCGACCCGGCCAAATCCAAGGTCTCCGATACTGTCGGCTTCGCGCCTCTCCCGGCCGGACCTGCCGGAGCCAAACCCTACAACGTGCCGTCCTGGGCTTTGGGCATCAACGCGGCGTCAAAGAACCAGGACAACGCCTGGAAGTTCATCCAGTGGGCCACCAGTAAGGACATGACGCTGAAGATCCAGCAGGCAGGAGTCCCCGGACCGCGCAACTCCGTCTGGGACGATCCGGCGGGCATCTCCACCTACCCCAAGGACCTGGCGTCAGCCATCGCCGTCAGCGCCAAGAACGGCGTCGGCCATGACCGGCCGCTCGTGATTTCCGTGGCCAAGGCCCGCGAAATCGTCGGCGATCCGATCGTCACCGCCATCACAGGTGGCAACTCGTCCGACGCAGCGGATTCCGCGAACACGGCCTTCCAGAAGTTCCTTGAAAGTGACAAGTAAGACCGGCGATGAATATCAGCCCCGGATAAATGCGGGCACAAGCTGGCCGGTCGCCGTCCTGGCGGCCGGCCTTCCGCAATTTCTTCAAGCCGCACACAAATTCCATCCAAAAAACGATTCGACAGGTGAACGATGACCGTTCTGACCACGACCAGAAAATCCGCGTGGCGGGCATATTCGGACTGGGCTAATACTCACCGCAAGTGGCTCTTTGCGGCCCCAGCCATGATTTTCGTGGGAGTCCTGATCGCCTTTCCACTGGCTTGGACCCTCTATCTGAGTTTGACCGATGCCCACGGGTCGGTCCGTGCGGCGTCGCATTTCGTCGGCTTCGGCAACTACTTGGAAGTCCTCAAGGACACCGAGAGGTTTTGGCCCGCGACCGGACGCACGTTTGCCTTCACACTCTCTGCCTTGGCCGTGGAAATGGTCCTGGGAATGTGCATTGCGCTGCTGCTGTGGCGTCCCTTTCGCGGTGAAAAATGGGTGCGGGTGGCAATCCTGCTGCCGCTGGTGGCGACCCCCGTCGCCGTCGGCATGATGTGGCGCCTGATTTTCGATCCGAACATCGGCTTCGCCAACCAGCTGCTGAACTTCATCGGGCTGCCGTCCCAGCCGTGGCTCTCCTCCCCCGAGACCGCCCTGCCGACGCTGGTCTTCGTGGATATCTGGCAGTGGACGCCGATGGTGGTCCTGATTCTGCTCGCGGGTCTGACCGCCCTGTCCGAGGAGCCGGATGAAGCGGCACGCATCGACGGCGCCAATGCCTGGCAGCGGTTCCGCTACGTGACCCTGCCGTTGCTGATGCCCACTGTCATCGTCGCCGTCCTGCTGCGCAGCATCGACGCCCTGAAGACCTTTGATATTCTCTACGCCACCAAGGGAAAGGGCGGCGGGTCCTTCAACGAAGTCGAAACCCTCAATGTTTACGCCTACGGACTGAGCTTCGATTACAACAGCTACGGCCTGGCCTCGGCGGTCCTGATTTTGTTCTTCCTGATCATCGTGGCGTGCATGTTTATCCTGACCCGTCGCCGGAAAGGCAATAAATAATGAGTACCACCCTCACCGACGGCAGGCCTAAAACGGCGCCCGCCGTCCTGGCGCGGCGCCGAAAGCCGCTGCGTTCCCGGGCCTACAAGGTTTTCCGCGTGGTCATGCTGATTCTGGTGGTCATCGTATTCATCGCTCCGCTGGCGTGGATGTTACTGGCCTCATTCAAAACCAACGTGGACATCTACGACGCCGGGAAATCAGTTATCTTCTCCCCCACTTGGGAGAACTACAGCAATGTGCTGGGCCGCAACAACTACTTCCAGTTCATCTTCAACAGTTTCTGGGTGGCTTTCTGCTCGACGGCGTTATCCCTCGTTTTGGGCGTACCCGCCGCGTACGCGATGAGCCGCTTCACCATGCACCGCTCAGCCCTGGTGGTGCTGATGGCACGCATCATTCCCGGCGTGAGCCTGCTGGTTCCCTGGTACTACGTGTTTTCCAATATGCGGCTGGTGGGCGGGTTCTCCGTGCTGATCCTGTCACACATGTTCGTGGCCCTGCCGCTCATTGTCTACATTATGATGTCGTTCTTCGATTCAATGCCGCTGGAACTGGAGGAATCAGCCCAGGTGGACGGGCTGACCGCCATCGGCGCCTTCGCACGGATCACGCTTCCGTTGTCCGTGGGCGGCATTGCCACCGCGGGCATCCTGTCCTTCATTTTTTCCTGGAACAACTTCATGTTTGCCCTGGTTCTCTCCGGCGCACACACCAAGACACTCCCGGTGGCCATCTTCAACTTCGTCTCCTACGCCAGCATCGACTGGGGTGGACTGATGGCAGCCGCCGTCGTGGTGACCATTCCCATTATGGTGATCGCCCTGTTTACCCAGAAATACATTGTCACCGGTCTCACCGCCGGCGCCACGAAAGGCTGATCGATGAATCAGATGCGCATTGCCCGCATTGAAACATTCCTGGTGCCCCCGCGCTGGCTCTTTGTGCGCATCGAAACCGACAATGGCATCGTCGGCTGGGGCGAACCGGTGGTGGAGGGCAGATCAGAAACCGTTCGGACCGCCGTCGAGCAGCTGGCCGAACTCCTGATCGGTACCGATCCGCTGCGGATCGAAGATCATTGGCAGGTCATGACCAAGGGCTCGTTCTACCGCGGCGGCCCGATCCTGGCCAGCGCCGTGTCCGGGCTGGACCAGGCGCTGTGGGACATTGCCGGCAAGCACTTAGGCGTCCCGGTGCACCAGCTGTTGGGCGGCCATGTCCGGGACCGGATCCGGATGTACGGCTGGGTCGGCGGAGACGAGCCGGCCGAAATCGCGGACTCCATTTCCGCCCAATTGGACGTTGGCCTAACGGCCGTGAAAATGAACGCCAGCGGCCGGATGCACCCGATCGGCAGTGTCGCGGAAATCGATGGCGTCGTGGAGCGGGTCGCCGCCGCCCGGGAGGTCCTCGGGCCGCACCGGGATGTCGCCGTCGACTTTCACGGCCGCTTCACCCTCGCCAACGCGCGCCGGGTGGCGCCGCTGCTGGAACCGCTGCGCCCGTTCTTCATCGAAGAACCCGTGGTGCCGGAGAACTCGCATCTGATCGGGCAGCTGACCCGGTCAACCTCGATTCCCGTCGCCACCGGGGAGCGGCTGTACAGCCGGCAGGAATTCCTGCCGGTGCTGCAGGCCGGCATCGCCGTCGCCCAACCGGATCTTTCGCACGCCGGCGGCATCACGGAGGTCCGGAAAATTGCCTCCCTCGCCGAGATCTTCGACGTCCAGCTTGCCCCGCACTGCCCGCTCGGGCCGCTGGCGCTGGCCGCCTGCCTGCAGGTGGGCTTCGCGACGCCGAATTACCTGATTCAGGAACAAAGCATCGGCATCCATTACAACCAGGGCGCCGAGGTGCTCGATTATGTGCTGGACAAAACGCCGCTGAAGTTCGTCAATGGACATATTGAGCGGCTGACCGGTCCGGGCCTGGGCATCGAGATCGACGAACAGGCCGTGCGGAGCGCCGACAAGAGCGGGCATGCCTGGCGCTCGCCACTGTGGCGGCACGACGACGGCTCATACGCCGAGTGGTAACCGCACCTTCCGGCAGCTGAGGATCACGACGGATGAGGGGTTTACGGGGTTGGGGGCCGGTGACGATGGCGGCGATTGCGGTGGTGGATAGGGCGTTGTGGGATATTAAGGACAAGGTTGCGGGCCGGCCGGTTTATCAGTTGTTGGGGGGTGCGTCGCCGTCGGGGTTGCGTACGTATGGGCATGCGTCCGGCCGGGACGGGGTCGCTGCGCAGGCCCGGTCCAGCGGGGAACGTTATGATTACGAACCGGCCGGGCGTGGTGCTTTGCCGGCGGCGGAGGACAGGGATCACCGGATGACGCCGATCCAGGCCGCGAGGCTGGGGAAGTCGTTGGAGAACCAGGAGGGCTTCCGCCTGGTCCGTTCGCACACCACCACGCCAGACTAAGTCCGGTTTCCATGGCCCCACCGATGTTTCCCCCGTCGGGTTGGCCGCGCAGACGCATCTGGGGCTGGCGATCCATAACTTCGGGATTCAGGAATATATGGAACACAGCGAGAAGACGAACACCGTTTTTGAGCAATCCATGACCTTCACCGACGGGTATCTGCATCCGGGGGAGAAACCCGGGCTCGGTGTTGAACTCAACGAAGACGCCGCCGCGTCCTTCCCGTATCAGCAGGCGTACCTGCCCTACAACCGTCTGGCAGATGGCACGGTGCATGACTGGTGAGCGCGCTCAACCCGGTCAAAGCGCCGGCCCTACATCCTGCTGTCATCGTGATGGGGGTCTCCGGCTGCGGGAAAACCACCATCGGTGCCCTCGTCGCCGATGCCCAGGGCATGCCCTTTGTTGACGGTGATTCCCTGCACCCGGTGGAAAACGTCGCGAAAATGGCGGCCGGCACCGCGCTGACGGACGCCGACCGCTGGCCCTGGCTCGCCGTCGTCGGCCGCTCCCTCGCCGACGCTGAT
>JBBSSN010000042.1:0-11395 GCA_038242035.1 Actinomycetales bacterium | reverse complement strand
GGCATCCCGGGGCCAAAGATCGGACCCGCCGTCGGCCGTTTCGCACTGACCCCGTCGCCGGAGGACTGATGGCGTACCCGTCGGAGCACCCAGGGGACAAAGAATTCGCGTGCCCAGACCAGGTCCTCCGACCGGGCCGTGCGCCAGTTCCGCACCGCAAGCGGCTTGGGGAACTGGGCCTGAAGGGTATGCGGTACGTTCAGCGCCTCCAAAGCCATCAACGTGATGGTGTGGTGCCCCAGCGGCGAGAAATGCAGCCTGTCCTCGGCCCACATCTGCGGATCCTTCAGCTGCCGCAGCGACCACATATCCGCAATAATGGCGTCGTGGCGTGCAGCGATAGTGCGCAGGTTTTCGTTGTAGATGGCGACTCTCCCGCGGACCAGGCCCAGCACCGGGGTGTCCCTGATATCGGGCCCGTTGAACAGCAGTACGGTAGCTCCCGCCGCCGTCATCCGTTCCACCGCTCCGTCCAGCGATTCGGCCAGCGCGTCCGGGTCCGAGCCCGGCCGGATCAGGTCATTGCCGCCGGCGGAGACTGAAATCAGCCCGGGCTTCAGGGCCAAGGCCGGTGCCAGCTGCTCATCCAGGATCTGCTGCAGCAATCGACCCCGGATAGCGAGGTTCGCGTAGGCGAAATCCTCATGCCCGCGGCTGAGCTCTTCTGCCAACCGGTCTGCCCAGCCGCGGTGGCCTCCGGGACTGGCTGGTTCGGGATCGCCGATGCCTTCGGTGAAGGAGTCACCCATGGCAACGTATCGGTGCCAGGGGTGCAGCCTGGCGGGCAGCTGCTCGGAGACGAGGGGGATGGCCTGCTCAGTCATGGGCGCCGCTTTCGGGTGGGAGTCATTTCTCCATCCTGCCCCTTTCGTCCGGCGTCAGGCGAGTCAGGGTGAGTGGGCGGGTTGAGTGGACGGGTTGAACGGACGGTGCTTGAGGGAACGTACGACGGCGGCAGGCGGCGCGCGGCGGTCGGGCCCGGTTTCCCATCGTGGCGGGGTTCTGATTGACTTCTGCGAATGGAGAATCAGCATGAATAAGGACACCGTACTCGCAGCCTTCAATGAGCAAATACGCCGACGTTCCGGGCGGTGGTCCGAAAGTGACCGGTCTGTGGTTAGGCACATCGGCGATGATTGGGCAGGCGTCACCTTCAGCGACCTGGAGGAAGTCACTGCCGACGCTGTCATTGCAGCGCAAGTTGGTCGCTTTGCGGGAGCGGGCCGACCCTGGGAATGGAAGTACTATTCCTATGATCGGCCGGCGGATCTGCCGCAGCGGCTTCTGGCAGCCGGGCTGACGGCCGAACCCGCGGAGACCTTGCTGGTCGCTGAAATGTCGGATTTGGAGCTTAATCTCCGGCTGCCGGCAGGGGTGGAACTATTCCCCGTAGTCGATGCCCAAGGTGCCGCGGCCGTCGTCGCGGTCCATGACCAGGTCTTCGGCGGCGACCATAGCGCAATCGGCCGGCTTCTGCTGGCGGGGCTGGCGGAGGATTCCGAAACCGTGGCCGGCGTGGTCGCCATGGCCGGCGGAGTCCCGGTTGCCGCCGGACGGGTGGAATTTCAAGCCGGTACCGACTTTGCAAGTATCTGGGGCGGCGGCACCTTGCCCGCGTGGCGCGGCCAGGGAGTGTTTCGGGCATTGGTGGCCTACCGTGCCGCGCTGGCTGCGGACCGCGGATTCCGGTACGTCCAGGTGGACGCGTCCGCGCAGAGCCGGCCGATTCTGCAGCGGTTAGGCTTCGTGGAACTGGCGACGACAACGCCGTTCATTCATCTGGGAGGCACCCTCTGATGGCAGGCCGGGATGGCTGCCCGGAGGATGGAGCAGCCATCCGGGCGCGGAACCTTTCGCAGCTCGTCGAGGCGTGGGCAGCGGGCTGGGCCTGCACGCGGAAACTTTCGCTGGAACGAACCGGCCGCGTTCTGCGCATCACGGTCAACGGCGCCTCCCGCCGGCTGGAGTACGTGCTGGCGGACCCGGACGAGGACGAGTTTGCGGGGCTCGCCAAAGTCGTGGCCCAACAATCCGACGTCTGGTTGACCGTCTTCAGTTCGGACCCGAACCGCTTCAGGCTGCTGGCCCCGGAGCTGGACGTCGCCGTCGACGGTGAAGCGTTCATGGCCCGCCGCATCGAGGCGGTACAAACCGACGACGAGGTGCTGATCGAAGACTGGGTCCGGATTGATGACGACGGGCGAACGGCCCGCGCACGGCTGCAGCGGGGCGGGGAAATCGCCGCGATTGGGAGTGTTGCGCTCGCCGGAACCAGCAGCTTGGGCGGGTTAGTCGGGCCGTCGGCTGTGTTTGACCGGATTGAGACGATGCCCAGCTTCCGGCGACAGGGACTGGGCAGCCGCATTATGGAAGCATTGACCCAGTGGGCGGCCGGGCAGGGAGCGCACACCGGGCTGCTCGCGGCATCACCGGGGGGCCAACGGTTGTATACCAAACTGGGCTGGGAGACGGTCAGCCGGATGGTCTCCTTCCGGAGCCCGCCGGGCACTGCGAATGCGGGTTCGGATGATACGGCGGCGAAGACAACGACTACGGTGCAGGAATGACCATCGACTATTCGCCTGAGGAGCTCGCGTCCCTTCCTGCCGCGGAGTTTGGGTTTCCCGGCCCGCTCCGGGACCAACTTGTCACCGCCATCCTGGACGGCAGCAAGACCAGCACCACCGGCCTGGTCATTGACTACGAGGTCTGCGGCGAGGCACTTCCCCGAGTCGGGGAACGGTCAGCAGTCATCGATTCCCACCTGCGGCGCGTAGCGGTGCTGGAGGTGACCGGCGTCAAGGTCTGCGCCTTGGACCAAGTGGATCGCCAGCACGCCGTGGACGAGGGGGAGGGACACACTTCGGTCGCCCAGTGGCGGGCGGACCACGAGGAGTATTGGCACAGCGCTCAGATGCGTGCCGCTCTCGATTGTCCGGATTTCACGGTTGACGATCAGACCCAGGTGGTGCTCGAGCGGTTCCGGCTGATAGGTATCGTGGAGAGATGACAGAAGCAACGAATGACCCCGGCTCCGCCCCCATCGTGACGTGGTCCAAAGCCGAACCGGACCGCCAGGGAACGCCGCTGCTGCTGATGCTGCACGGCTATGGTGCCGACGAGGCCGACCTCTTCGGCCTGGCGCAGACACTGCCGGAGGAATTTACCGTCGCTTCGCTGCGCGGACCGGAGCGTACCGGGCCAGGCTATTCCTGGTTCCCGCTGCGCTCGGACGTGTCCTATGCGGTGGAGAACGTGAAGTCGGCGACGGCGGCAGTGACGGCGTGGCTTGACACCGTCCGGGGGCAGCACAGCAGCGTCACACTGCTCGGATTCTCGCAGGGTATGTGCATGGCCACCTCTCTGGCGCGGCACCGGCCGCACGACTACGCCGCCGTCGTCGGACTGTCCGGCTTTGTTGTTGACGCCGGAACCCAAGGGGAAGGATTCTTCCACGACACGGAACTTACCGCCGGCCAACTTCCGGTTTTTTGGGGCCGCGATCAGGCTGATCCGGTGATTCCGGCCGAGGCCGTGGAGTACACCGCAACGTGGCTGCGCACGCATTCGAAGCTGACCAAGATCCTCTACACCGGAATCTGGCACGGCATCAACGCCCAGGAAATGGCGCACGTCAAGGAATTCCTGTCCATGACCGTGCTCAATAGCTAAACCATGCTCGACAGGTAAGGCTTGCTCAACAGGTAAGCCGGTTCCGCAGTGCCGGCCGGCCAGTCAGGGAGCCGCCAGCCGGACGGTTTCGCCGTTGACCGTCACGGTGTCGCCGGCATGGAGCTGGCGTCCCCTGCGTTCTTCGATCTCGCCGTTGACCTGCACGAGTCCGTTCCTGATAACTTCCGCCGCTTCCACTCCGTCTTCGACCAGGGATGCCAATTTCAGCAGCTGCCCCAGCCGGATCATATCGTCGCGGATGGAAATTTCAGTGGAGTCCCGGTTGCTCATACAGCCAATTCTGCCTGATCCGGGCCGGCGCGGAGCGTGGTGAGAGGATAACGGGATGAAACGCACACTGTGGGTGGGCAGCTATACGGAGCCCGGCAGCGGGACCGGCGCGGGGATCAGTGCCGTAGTTCTCGACGACGCCGGCCTGCCGGTGCGGGTGCGGCAGGTCAGCTCCGGGGTGCGGAACCCGTCGTTCCTGGCCGTTGCCGTGCCAACCCCCGGTGGCGATGCCAGCACGGTCGATGCCATCTACGCGGTGGAGGAACAGCCGGCCGGCACCGTGGTGTCCCTGAACCTGGCAGACCTTTCACTGCGCTCGCGGGCCTCCAGCGGCGGGAGCGATCCTTGTGATCTGACGGTCCGGGGCGGCCACTTCATTGTGGCCAACTATTCCTCCGGAACGATCGCCGTCATTGCGGCCCATGACGGTGCCTTGTCGCCGCTGACCTCGCTGGTGGAAAACCCAGGAAACGGGCCGGACGACGACCGACAGCGGGGCCCGCATGCGCACCAGGTCACCGTGACCCAGCGGGAAACGGTGCTGGTCTGCGACCTGGGTACGGACCGGGTGGACGAATATTCCCTGGCTCCAGACGGGACGCTGACCCTGTTGTGCAGTGCGCAGCTCCCCGCCGGGACCGGGCCGCGGCATTTGGTGCACCGGGTTTCGGAGGCCGGCGAGGACATACTGGTGGCAGGCGAGCTTGACGCACGCCTGCATCGCTTCCGTCGAGGCACCGACGGATGGATCTGGGTCTCGGCCGTGGCTCTTGCGGCCCGGGCACCGAAACCCAGGCTGCGCCGTCGGCCCTGCATCTAAGCGACGACGGCGGCACGCTGTACGTGGCGGTGCGCGGACCGGACGTCATCGTGGTCCTCGAGGTGCCGGCCATCGGTGTGGATCAAGATCCCTGCCTGCTGGCCCGGATCCCCTCCGGCGGCGAATGGCCGCGGCATATTGTGCTGGACGGACCGCTGCTCTACGTCGCCAACGAGCGCTCACACCGGATCAGCGTGCTGTCCATCGGCCCGGACGGTATACCTGGCACCGAACCCGTCCAGCAGTTTGCCGTCAACAGCCCCACGTGTCTGGTCCTGGCCTGAGCCAAACGCGGAAGCGGCCGGGCGGGCTGATGACGCCTGATCATTGTGCCGACCATCGGTAAGCTAGGCTTTAAAGTTCTCCGGCGCATCGCCCGCCGCATCCCGGTACCGAAGGAAATCACCGTTGGTACCGGCCGTACTCCAACCGCAGGGCACATCCTCGGTTCAGGCGGACCGCACCCAGCGGCCCCGCATCGCTCCTAGAAAGGGACACCGCCGCTATGGCAAATAAATCCTCACTTGATCCGATCATTTCCCTGGCTAAGCGCCGCGGATTCGTGTTTCAGGCCGGTGAGATTTACGGTGGTTCGCGCTCCGCCTGGGACTACGGTCCCTTGGGTGTGGAGCTGAAGGAGAACATCAAGCGCCAGTGGTGGCAGACCTTTGTCCGGGGACGCGCAGACATGGTCGGCCTGGATTCCTCCATCATTCTCCCCACGCAGGTCTGGGAAGCCTCCGGGCACGTGGCGACGTTTACGGATCCCTTGGTGGAGTCCCTGCACACGCATAAGCGCTACCGGGCGGATCACCTGATCGAGGCGTACACCGCCAAGCATGGCCACCCGCCGGAAAACGGGCTGGCAGATGTGAAGGATCCGGACACCGGCCAGGACGGCAAATGGACGGAGCCGCAGATGTTCTCCGGGCTGATGAAGACTTTCCTGGGCCCGGTGGATAACGAAGCCGGCATGCACTACATGCGCCCCGAAACCGCCCAGGGCATTTTCGTGAACTTCAACAACGTGCTCACCACCTCACGCAAGAAGCCGCCCTTCGGCATTGGCCAGATCGGAAAGGCCTTCCGCAACGAGATCACACCCGGCAACTTCATCTTCCGCACCCGGGAATTCGAGCAGATGGAAATCGAGTTCTTCACGCCGCCCGCGGACGCAGACGAGTGGTTCAAGCACTGGGTGGACGCCTGCTGGGAGTGGTTCGTGGATCTGGGCATCAAGCCGGAAAACCTGCGCAAATTCGACGTCCCGGAAGAAGACCGCGCGCATTACTCCGCCGGCACCATCGATGTGGAGTACCGCTTCGGCTTCCAAGGCTCCGAATGGGGGGAGCTAATGGGCATTGCCAACCGCACCGACTTTGACCTCAACAACCACTCCAACGCCTCCGGCACCGAGCTGAGCTACTTCAACCAGGCCAGCGGCGAGCGCTTCACCCCTTACGTGATCGAGCCTTCCTTCGGTCTGACCCGTTCGATGATGGCATTCCTGGTGGACGCTTACACCGAGGATGAGGCCCCGAACGCCAAGGGTGGCGTGGACAAACGCACCGTGCTGCGGCTGGATCCGCGGATCGCCCCGGTCAAGGCAGCCGTTCTGCCGCTGAGCCGCAACGAGGACCTGTCGCCCAAGGCCCGCGACCTGGCCACCGCTTTGCGCAAGCACTGGAACATTGATTTTGACGATGCCGGCGCCATCGGCCGCCGATACCGCCGGCAGGATGAAATCGGCACCCCGTTCTGCATCACCGTGGACTTCGACACGCTCGAGGACCAGGCCGTCACCATCCGCGAGCGGGACACCATGAGCCAGGAGCGCGTCTCGCTGGACAAGGTGGAGGCCTACCTGGCCGCCCGTCTGCTCGGCGTATAGGAACCCGATGAGCGAATTAACCTACCGCGCCTGGCGCGAGGGGGATGACCTGGCGCTCAACGAGCTCTGGGGCGACCCGGAAACCTACCAGAGCGGCCAGTTCCGTGCGGCGTTCGCGCCGAATTCGGCTGAAAAGCACGACGGCAGCACGAACGTTCGGGACGGCAGCTGGCGGCGCTGCATCGTGGCGGAGGATCAAGGTATTCCCGTCGCGGCCGGGGTGATCTATGAGACCCGGCTGCATCCGCAGCGCCTTTGGGCCTATCTGGAAGTTTCCGGGGACCATCGTCGTGCCGGCGTCGGGGCAACATTGCTGACCATGCTGCGGCGCGAAGCCGAGCGCGCGCCGTCCGGCGTGCGTGCACTGCGCACCAAGGTGGAACCGGGAACGCCCGGTGCTGCCTTTGCGCAGGCCGCCGGGTTGCGGAAGCTCCAGCGCAGCCGGATTGTCCGCGTGCAGCCCGGGGCACTGCGCCTTCCGGTCTTCGGGGACGGCAGCGAGGCGGCGGCAACCGCCCAGGTCCAGGATCTGGCCACGGGTTCGGTGGAGTTGACGGACGTGGTGGGCCGTTACTACGCGGATGTCCATCAGTGGGACCCCACCGGTGCACTCCCGCCGGGGACGGTACAGCGGCTGTTCCTCGATGACCTGTCCGGTGCGCACGGGGCCGTCGTGTTGCGTGAGAGGCCGGAAAGCGCGTTTGGCGGGACGGTGGCACCGAGCAGGAAAGGCCGCATCCAGGCCTTTGCCGTCAGCTACAGCCAGGGTGCGACGGATGAGCCCACGGATGTTTTCCTCGGACACGAGCCGTCACTGCCCCCCGCAGAGGCGGCTGCAGCGGTCCGGGACCTGCTGGCGCTGATTGCCCACCAGTACCCGGTGGTGCTGGAACTGGACGATTCCATGGCGGCCCTGTCCGCCGTCGTCGAACCGATGCTTGCTGCCTCAGCGGCGCTCGTCCTCGGCGCCGAAACCCTCGTCGTCGGCGACTAACCCCTCTGAGCCCTCCACCCTTCGGCGGGGTCTTCCTCACACAGCTCCCGGTCAATTCGGCGAAGGGAAACGGCGTCATTTTTGCAGGAGCGCAACCGCGCGCGGGCAGGATTTGCGTACCTTTGAGAGAATCGATATGTGACTGTCACCGATTTCCCCGCTAGCGCCACCAAGCTTGAGTTGCCCCCGCTGAAGCTCGGACCGATTACCGTGCCAACCCCGGTGGTGCTCGCGCCGATGGCCGGCATTACGAACACCGCCTTCCGCCGGCTCTGCCGCGAATACGGGGGTGGCCTTTACGTCTCCGAAATGGTCACCTCCCGCGCGCTGGTTGAGCGGACGCCGGAATCCCTGCGGATCATTGCGCACGACGACGACGAAAAGGTCAGGTCGGTGCAGCTCTACGGCGTGGACCCGGCCACCGTCGGCAAGGCCGTCCGGATGCTGGTGGAGGAGGACCGTGCGGACCATATCGATTTGAACTTCGGCTGCCCGGTGGCAAAGGTCACGCGCAAGGGCGGCGGTGCGGCGCTTCCATGGAAGACGGACTTGTTCACCGGCATCGTCCAGACAGCCGTCGGTGAGGCATCCAAGGGGAACATTCCGCTGACGATTAAAATGCGCAAGGGTATCGATGATGATCACCTGACGTACCTTGAGGCCGGCCGGATCGCGCGCGACAGTGGCGTCGCCGCCGTCGCCCTGCACGGACGCACGGCGTCGCAGTTCTATTCCGGCACGGCAGATTGGTCCGCCATAGCGCGGCTGCGCGAGGCGCTGCCGGACATTCCCGTGCTCGGCAACGGCGACATCTGGAGCGCCGAAGACGCCGTCCGGATGGTCCGCGAGACCGGCGTCGACGGCGTCGTGATCGGGCGTGGCTGCCAGGGACGGCCGTGGCTGTTCGGCGATCTGATGGCGGCTTTTGAGGGCAGTGAACGACGGTTCAAGCCCGGACTCGCGGAGGTTTCAGACAGCGTTTACCGGCATGCGCAGCTGTTGATCGACACCTTCGGGGATGAGGACAAGGCGCTGCGGGATATTCGTAAGCACATGGCCTGGTACTTCAAGGGCTATGTGGTCGGCGGGGACCTGAGGGCAAAGCTTTCCACCGTTCCCACCTTGGACGTGCTGCGTTCGCTGCTGGATCAGTTGGATCGGGATGCACCGTACCCAGGTTCCGATGCCGAGGGTCCGCGCGGCCGGGCGGGCACGCCGAAACGGACGGCCCTGCCGGAGGGCTGGCTCAACGACCGGGGACTGAGCCCGGTGCAGCAGGCCGGCATCGGCGCCGCGGAACTGGACGTGTCCGGTGGTTGAGACCGGCTCGCTGGATGGGCAGGCTCCGTCCGGACAGGCCCTGATCGGACACGCCGCCGCTCCGGGAACCTACACCGAGCAGGATGCCCAGCGCTGGGTCCAGGAGGCACCCAAGAGCAACTACCGCACGCCGTTTGAACGGGACCGGGCCCGCGTGCTGCACTCTTCGGCCTTGCGCCGGCTGGGGGCAAAGACCCAGGTAGTGGCCCCGGATACGGACGATTTTGTCCGCACCCGGCTCACCCACAGCCTCGAAGTGGCTCAGGTTGGCCGGGATCTGGGACGGGCGCTGGGCTGCGACCCGGATGTGGTGGACACGGCCTGCCTGTCCCATGATCTGGGCCACCCGCCTTTTGGCCATAACGGCGAATCGGCGCTCAACGACATCGCGCACGCCATCGGCGGCTTTGAAGGCAACGCGCAGACCCTGCGGCTGCTGACCAGGCTGGAACCGAAGGTCCTCGATGCCAAGGGTGGCCCGGCCGGGCTGAACCTGAGCCGGGCCAGTCTCGACGCCGCCTGCAAATACCCCTGGGCCGCGCCGGACGCTCCCATCATCCACGGCCAGCGGACCAGTAAATTTGGTGCCTACCAGGATGACCTGCCCGTTTTCAGCTGGCTTCGCGAAGGTGCACCGGAAGCACATTCCTGCATCGAAGCACAGGTAATGGACCTGGCGGATGACATCTCCTATTCGGTCCACGACGTCGAAGACGCGATAGTGGCCGGTCATTTCCAGCTCAAATGGCTGGATAATTCCGATCAGCGCAGCCGTGTGCTCGGTTATACACAGCAGTGGTACCTTCCGCACAGTGACCCTGCCGAGATCGATCAGGCCCTGCGCCGGCTGGAGGAAACCCCGGTCTGGGTCCGCCACGCAGACGGCAGCAGAGCCTCGATGGCCGCACTGAAAAACATGACCAGTCAGCTGATCGGACGGTTCTGCCAGAGTGCACTGGAAGCCACCCGCGGGCTCTACGGTCCGCAGCCGCTGACCCGCTACGCGGCGGACGTGCTTGTCCCCCGGGAGACTGTGACGGAAATCGCCGTCATGAAGGGTCTGGCGACCACCTTCGTCATGACCACCGATCACCGCCAGCCCATCTATCAGCGCCAGCAGGATGTGCTCCAGGAACTCGTTGCCGTGCTCAGCGCATCAGGTGCGCAGCATCTGGAGACAATGTTTGCGGCGGATTGGGCGCAGGCGGGCGACGACGGCGCTAGGCTTCGCGTCGTCGTCGACCAGGTAGCGTCCCTGACCGACGTTTCGGCTTTGGCCCTGCATGAGCGCCTCGTTGGTAACCGCCGGACGCTGCTGTAAACGGCTGCCGCCAGTGATGTCTTTGGGGTCGCGTAAACTTGCTCCATGGCCGGGCTGATCAAACGCGAAGACATTGACGAGGTCCGGTCGCGCACGGATATCAAAGAGGTCGTGGACGGATACGTCACGCTCAAGACGGCCGGAATCGGTTCGTTCAAAGGACTTTGCCCCTTCCACGACGAGCGCAGCCCGTCCTTCCACGTCCGGCCGCAGATGGGCTATTTCCACTGCTTTGGCTGCCAGGAAAGCGGCGACGTGATCGCCTTCGTGCAGAAGATGGACCACAGCAGCTTCAGTGAAACCGTGGAAAAGCTGGCGGCCCGGATCGGCTTCGAACTCCATTATGAAGACGGCGGCTCCGGCCCGCGGCGTGAGGAAATCGGGCGGCGCCAGAGGCTGCTCGACGCTCATAAGATAGCCGGCGAGTTCTTCCGCGAACAGCTGCTCACCCCGGCAGCGGCCACCGGCCGCAGATTCCTGGCCGAACGCGGCTTTGAACGCTCCGCCGCGGACCATTTCGGTGTCGGGTTCGCGCCGCAAGGCTGGGATTCGCTGCTGAAGCACCTCCGCGGCCGCGCCTTCACGGAGGAGGAGCTCAGGCTCACCGGAATGTTCTCCGGTGGGGTAACAGGTGGTGCTGGCGGGAACCGATCGGTCGGCGGCGGCAGGTCAGGTGGAGCCGCGCAGGAGCGGATCTATGACCGCTTCCGGGGCAGGCTCATCTGGCCGATTAGGGATATCTCCGGGGATACCATCGGCTTCGGCGCGCGCAAACTCTTCGATGAGGACCAGGGACCGAAGTACCTGAACACCCCCGAAACGGCGCTCTACAAGAAGTCACAGGTGCTGTACGGCATCGACCTCGCCAAACGGAACATCGCCAAAAAACGCCAGCTCGTCGTCGTCGAGGGTTACACGGACGTGATGGCCTGCCACCTGGCCGGCGTGGACACTGCAGTCGCCACCTGCGGAACGGCCTTCGGTGCAGACCACATCAAGGTAGCCCGGCGGCTGCTGTCCGACGACGGGAGCGGGGGTGAAGTTGTCTTCACATTCGACGGCGACGCGGCAGGCCAGAAGGCTGCG
>JBBSSN010000041.1:0-11507 GCA_038242035.1 Actinomycetales bacterium | reverse complement strand
GCGCACGAGCAGGACCGCCCGGTATTCGTTGAGTTTCCCGGTTGCCAGGGCCGTGAAGGTGTGCGGCATCTCCGTGACCAGGACGTTTGCCAGGCCCAGGAGCTGGTTCCCTTTGCTGGGGGACTCCCACCGTGCCAGCGCGATCTGGGCCCCGATGCTGTCCGCGAGTCTCGCGGCCCGCTGATCGGCCCGCTGCCTCGCCGTCCTGTCCCGGGTCCGGCCCACCAGGGTCGGCGTGTTGTCCGGGATCGGAGTACTTTCCGGTAGCCCGGTGTCGTCCTGGGTCCGGTGTTGGGAGGCGGCGAAGGCTGCCGCTACCCGGGCCTGGGAGGCGCATAACGCCGCTTTGAGGTCTTCGTCCGCCCGGAGCAGTCCGATCCGTTCCCGGTCATCGAAGTCCTCCGGCTCCATCAGCGCCAGTTCAGCGATCCAGCCGCGGATCCTGGCCTCATTCATCTGCCCGGCGGGGAGACCGGAGGACGGCGCGGGTGGAACCGCCGCACCGGCTGCACCGGCTGCAGCGTGTGCGGGAACGTGTGCGGGAACGGATCCTGCGGGGCAGTGGACCAATGCGGTCGATGGTGCCGGGACAGTGGAGGGGGCCGGGGCAGTGGAGGGGGCCGGGACGGTGGAGGGGACCGGGACGGTGGAGGGGGCCGGCGAAGTGTATGGTGCTTCGCTGGTTCCGGTACCCGTCCTGCTGCTATCGAACATATCTTCAGTTTAGACCTGCTGATTAGTACAAACAATAGTATATGGCCCCTGTGGATAAGGAATCTTCAGGAGTTTTGGGGCCGGTAGCGGGCAGCTGGCGCAGGTCCCCACACGGCCGTGACCGGCCTCGGTCAACCACCGAAACTACCGTGACCGGCCCTGATCGACCCCAGAAAGCGCAATGGCTGCTCACCTGATCCGCGGTCGTTTCGTGGCATAGCTGCGGATATGGAAGACTACAACGGTAAGGAAGGTTGTCCGAGCGGCCGATGGAGCTGGTCTTGAAAACCAGTGTGCGGTAACCCCGTACCGCGAGTTCGAATCTCGCACCTTCCGCCACGCGTACAGCGCATAACAAGCGCTTGTACAATTCGCGCCTTGCTCAGGGGAACCGGCCGGCTGGACTTCACGGTCCGGTCGGCCGGTCTTTTCCATTAAGGGCTACGGCATGACTGGCACGATCGGCGCCAGGATGTCCGCCGCGATCTGGTCCGCGTCCTGCAGTGTCCGGTAGCCGCTGGAGTACTGCGCTTTCGATTCCGCCGCAATCGCGATTCCCCACTGAGTAGAAGAGAGCTGGAGGCCCAGCACGTAGAGACCTTCGGTCCCCCGCCCGCTTGCACCGACGGACCGGTAGGGCGGAGCTGTTACTTCCAGACCGCTCGTCAGGACCGGCTCACCGTCCGCCGCGATCATGATCCGCGGCCGGGCCAGGCCGTCCGCCAGCAGACCTTCCAGTAGCCGCGAGCGGTTCATGAGAACCTGGTTTGCCGGTGCCAGTGCCTCGATCATGCTCCGTGCCCGCAGCGGCTCAGCCTTCACCCAGGGCGAAACGACGGTGAAGGTTCCGTCCGCCGGATCGATGCCGAACACCGGATCCGGGCCAACAAACCGCACGACGCCGGAACGCGACAGCGCAGCCAACTGTTCCATCCGCAGCGCTGGCGGCCCACTGGCGAGACCTTCAACGAAGGATTCGAACCAGCCCCGCAGGCTGCCGAGCCACGACTCGCCGGTGATGCCGCCGTCCGCCACCAAAATCTTGATCACGGCCCGTCCTGCGTTCAGAACCCCAATGGCCATCTTGACGGGATCCTCTTCCCCCGCTGCAGAAGCACGCGCGTCCGACTGGAGGTACGTCTCCACAGCAGCGTCGAACTCCTCATGTGTGGCGAAGGTCCGTTGTGCGAAGGGCCGGGCCAATCCCAACAGATCCAACCGCCGTGAAACCGGCACGCACGCTGCAACCAGCGCGTCGACGTCGTCCGCCCAACCGATTCCCCGTCCAGGACGGGAAAGGATGGCGTCCAGGACGGACAGAAAGTCTGCACGGTCGACGGTGCTTGGTTCCACCCTGAGCAGAGTCCGGTAATACGCCCAGAGCGCATCGCGATGCAGCAGCGGCCAGAGGTCCTGATCGAATCCCGGCTGGAGGCCGTCTGCGGCCAAGGCCGCGACCGTTTCCTCGGTAAAAAAGCGCAGGCCGACGCTCTGCGGATAGTACGTAGCGAGGGCGGCTTTAGCCCGGTAGGGGGCTCCCCGGCGGGAGGCGGCCAGAATCAGCGGTTCACGTCCGGACGGGACGTAGTTCAGCGCTTCCCCGTCGCTGCTGGCCGCCCGGCCTCCCTGCTCCTCGAACCATTCAAACCGTCCCCCGCGGCCCTCGGTGAGCTGCCCCACGACATCGAAAAAGTTCAGTCCCATCCCCCGTACAAGGACCGGCTCTCCGCCGGGTACCTCGCCCCAGTCCACGTCATTGGGAACGGCGGGGGGCCAGTAGCGCAGGCCGGATTTTCGCGCGCCTTCCGCCAACCGCTGTTGCGCGGGGTTCAACCGTGCGGGCAGGTGCCCCAGGGCGAGCACCACATTATCGGCGCTCAGCTCATCGCCGTTAGCGAGTTCGACGACGAACCTGCCCGCCGCCGTCGGCCGCCCCCGGCGAATCCGGATTGCAGTGGTCTGATGGATCCGAACCTGGATGCCCGCCGGGGCATGGTCCACTAGCGCCGTAAAGGTGCTGCGCAGGTATCGTCCGTAGAGGGCGCGGCTGGGGAAACCCTCGGTGTCCAGTTGCCCGAGCTCGGCAACGTCGGCTGTGCTGAGCTCAGCGTCCGGGGAGAGGGATTGTTTCCGGCGCCAATCATCAAAGCTGCCGCCCGTCAGGGGTTGAACGCTCAGCCCCTGATCCGGGATGAGGGTAGGGAAAAACGAGGGCGTGTTCATCAGGTAAAGCCGCGACTGGTCCGTTCGCCACACGTGACCGGGCCCCGCTGGATACGGATCAACCAGATGAATCTCCAGGCGGCGCGGCTCATCGGGGCTCGTAGCATAACGGGCCAACAGCCGCTCCAGCACCGACGTTCCGCGGGGACCTGCACCCACAATCACCACCCGGAGCCTGCTCGCGTCAACCATTATCCGAGCCTAATGGACCAGTTCCCCACCGCGGGACGCTGCGGTTTGCCGACGGGCATGATGTCCCTGCTGGAACAGCGCCGGCGTTTTGCTTTGCGACAGCACTTTTAGGTAACCTTGGAAAGCTGGCTTCGGGCTTCTACCGGGGCCAGCGCTGGAGACGTGCCAGAGCGGCCGAATGGGCTTCACTGCTAATGAAGTGTGGGGCACAACTCCACCGGGGGTTCAAATCCCCCCGTCTCCGCAGTAAGAAGGCACCCCCGATGATTCGGGGGTGCCTTCTGCTTTCCGCAGAACGCGCTATCCCGCCTGGGCGAGTACCAGGGGCAGGACCGCACCGGCCCCCGCCTGGCGCAACGCCCGTCCGGCGACGGTGAGCGTCCACCGACTGTCCACCAGATCGTCGATCAGCAGGACCGGTTGGCCGGCAAAAGGCGTGAGTGCTTCGATCAGGTCCGGGCCGGCGCCAATCCGTTCCCAGACCCCGGCGAGGCGGTAGGCGCTATTGCCGCCGCGCTGGCCCGTGGGCCCGGAATGCTGCAGGTCCATCTGCCCAAGCAGCGGGAGCCGCCCGATCGACGAAATTCCCTCCGCCAGCGAGCGCACCAGCCGTGGCCTGCTGCGGGACGGGACAGCCACCACTGCCGCGGGACGCCCGGCGCCGTCCCAGCCCGCCTGCCCCCAGTCCCGGAGAACGCCGATGCAGGCCTGCAGGAGTGCCGGGTCAATCTCCAGGTCCTCGGATTCTGCCGCAAACAAGCCGCGCAAGGCTCCACCCCAGCCTAAGTCCGTCAACCGTGACAGCGCCCGGCCGGTCCCGTTCTGCTCATCGGCTTTCAGCTTCCCTTTCACCGGCACGCCAAGCCTGTCCATGCCGCTGGGCCATTGCATGCGCGGCTCGATAATCACACCGGCTCGACGCAACGACTCCCCCGCCTTCGAGACCGCCGAGGTATCCACAGCGTCCGAGAACCAACGACCGGTGCAGTTATCGCAGCGCCCGCACGGAGCGGCCGTGTCATCGTCCAGGGCCGCGGCTAAATACTCCATCCGGCAGCCGGCGGTTTGTTCGTAAACGACCATAGAGTCCTGCTCGTTCACCCGCGCGGCGGCGATCCTCTCGTAGCGTTCCCTGTCGTAGACCCAGCCCCGCCCCGTCGACTGCCAGCCGCCCGCCGCCCGCTCCACGGCGCCGTCGACCGCCAGCACTTTCAGGAGTAATTCCAACGGCGTGCGGCGTAGATCCACCCGGGCTTCCAGGGCCATAGTGGAAACCGGCCGGCCCGCTTCGGCGAGCGCTTCGAGTACGGCGGATGCCTTCTCTTCCGAGGGCATTGACGCCGTCGCGAAGTACTGCCAGATGTCCTTGTCTTCCTTGCCCGGCAACAAGAGCACATCCGCGTTCGCCGATCCGCGTCCGGCGCGGCCGACTTGCTGGTAATACGCCACCGGAGAGGACGGCGCACCGAGGTGCAGGACAAAGCCCAGGTCAGGTTTGTCGAAGCCCATCCCCAATGCGCTGGTCGCGACCAGCGCCTTCACCCGGTTGCCCTTGAGCTTCTGCTCGGCAAGCTCACGGTCCATCGGGTCCGTCCGCCCGGTATAGGCAAGCACCTCATGCCCGGCCTCGGCCAGCATTCTGGCGGTGTCCTCCGCCGCGGAGACGGTAAGGGTATAGATGATCCCACTGCCTGGAAGTTCGGCCAGATGGGTGAGCAGCCAGCCCAACCGGTCCCGCGAATCCGGCAGCCGGAGGACGCCCAGACGCAAGGATTCACGTGCCAAACCCCCGCGGATAGTGAACACGTCGGTGCCCAGCTGCTCCTCAATGTCCGCAACGACACGGGAATTTGCCGTCGCCGTGGTGGCGAGCACGGGCACGGTAGCGGGCAACTGGGCGATCAAGTCAGCAATCCTGCGGTAGTCAGGCCTGAAGTCGTGCCCCCAGTCGGAGATGCAGTGTGCTTCATCGATCACCAGCAACCCCGTGCGCCGGATCAGCTCCGGCAGTTGGTTTTCCCGGAAGGCGGGATTTGTCAGCCGCTCCGGGGACACCAGCAGCACATCCACCTCATCTGCTGCGAGCGCCGCACGCACCAGATCCCATTCGGTGGCGTTGGCGGAGTTAATTGCCATCGCCCGGACACCGGCCCGCTCGGCAGCAGCCACCTGATCCCGCATCAGCGCCAGCAGGGGTGAAACGATTAAGGTCGGCCCGGCGCCCCGGGCCCGCAGCAATAGGGACGACACAAAGTAGACAGCGGATTTCCCCCAGCCGGTGCGCTGGACTACGAGGGCACGCCGGCCAGCCTCCACCAGCGCTTCGATGGCTTCAAACTGCCCATCGTGGAAATGCGCGTCCGGGGAGCCGACCAGTTTGCACAACAGCGCCAGCGCCTGTTCGTAAAGGGGATGCGCTGCTGCTGAATTGTCGTCTGCATGCCGCGTCTGGGCGGCGCCGGCGCCGGTTCCGGGACTGGGAGAAGAGGGCGTGCTGGTCTGCTGGGTCATTCCTTAAGTATTCCAGCCGCCACAGACATCCGGGATTTCACCGTCCAGAGGCTGTGGATATCACCTGCCATAGTCAAGAGTCAGTCGCGGCTTCAAGAGCTCCCGGAGCTCCAGCACCGATCGGATCCGCATCGAAGCCGCCGGGCGGTTTTCATTCCTGCGCACGACCAAAACCGCGCATGGTGGCGCTGGGACGAAACGGGTGGCTGTGGCGCAGCAGGGAAACACGGCCAATGTGCCAGCTCCTGCGGAACGTCGCCGGGTTGCCTCAATCCATCCGGCCGCAGGCATGGCCACGCGCAGTCCTTCCGGAGCGCCGATCACGGCCAGATTGACCGGGTCGGCCCGCAACCCGTCCACGGCGCGTGTCCGTCCAATGAACTAATCCGGAACGTAGATCCGGGTAAGAACCCGGATCAGCCGCGGCAGCAGCGTGTAAGACGCCAGCACCCGGATCACCAGGAAGACCCAAAGCTGGCGGCCGTCGTCGTCGACCTCTGCCAGCAGGAGCCAATAAATGACCCAACCGGCCGCACAATGATGACAAACGCGTACACCCGCTGAAGCCACGGCACGGCCGTGCCCGCAGCCCTTGGGTACTGCAGGCGGACCGCTGCCACGATCAGACCCAACCTGCCGCGGCCAAGGCCGGCTCGAGGTCGCTGTGGACCGGCGATTCATCGCCGGAAAAGACGGCCGGCTGCCCAACGGCTGGAACCGTGACCCACTGTCCCGTCCCCGTCCGCATCACCGGATGGCCTTACAGTGCAGGTTCCGGCGATCTTCCCGGTCAGCACCAACGCAACCGCCTGGCCGGGCTGTCCGTTCGAAAATCTCCTGCTGCCGGCCGCGATGAATCGCACCTCTGGCACACGCGGCGGCACGCTTGTAGTCTCGAAAGTGGCAATGGATCCCGCCGGGACGGAATGCTACGCCCTAACTGCCCGGTAGCCGATGGTTCCTGCCGAGGGGAGCGAGTGCCAGGCTAATGCTGACGACTCCCGAAACTGACGGCAGCAACGCTTTGTTGCCGCAGGCGCATTACGAATTGTCGGTGGAAGAGGTCCGTCAATTGTGGTCCTTTGTGCACGGAGACATCATGGATGGGTCGTTGCGGCAACTGTTGCGCGGGTCCTTGGGGCTATGTCCGCGGCATGCGTGGGGACACGCCGTCGTCGAGATTGAGTTGTGGCAATCCGGGGCGGGAAAACGCGGCGGCCACCAGCCTTTTGATGTGGCGATCCTGTATGAAGACCTGCTGGACTTCGCCGCCAAGGAATTCCTTCGACCGGCCTCGATGCTCCGCCACGGGCTGGCACGCATCCCCACTGCTCACGGTCGGTGCCGGATCTGCCACGAAATGGGCGGCCCGCAACCGACCGGAATAAGGTTGGGCTACGCCAACTCAGATTCCGCGGCACTGGCGGCAGAGGCCAATGCCCTCACTTATACGTCGGCGTGGTGCCGCGAAACATGCGCGGTGTGGGCATCACAGGCCTGTGGCGTGTGCGCGGGACGTCCGACGGCGGACGGTCAGCTTTTGTGCCGCAGGCACCTGAGCGATGCGGGGCCGGTAAGCCGGGAGACGGGGCATGCGGTGGCGAACAGACTTTTGGGGATCAGGACGCGGCTGCTGCGGCTGATCGATTCGATGACGGACACCGGAGAACCGGCCACCGCCGCGGACGATTCATCGTGGATAGAGGCCATGGGATGGTTCGCCGGCTGGGGTCTGCCTCTGTATTTGGCCGGGAAATGAATGGCGCGAAAGCGGCAACGCACTGTAGTGTCGGTATCGGTGATGGATCCCGCCGGGGCCGCAATGCGGTCCGAACCGCTCACACGCTAATGGTTCCTACCTTTGCTCCATGAAGGTAGGTGATTTATGCCCGGGACCGGAACCCTGATTCTCTTGCGGCACGGCCAAAGCGTGTTCAACGCCGAGGGCCGTTTTACTGGTCTGCTGGACCCTCCCCTGACCGCCCGGGGACGTTCGGAGGCGGTCTACGCCGCAACTCTGATATCCGGATTTGGTCTTCATCTTGATGACGTCTTGACCTCGACCCTGATGCGCGCGGTACGGACGGCCGAAATTGTCACCGAGTGCCTGGGACTGTCCTCCACGCCACGGAGGGTGTGGCAATTGAATGAGCGTAACTACGGGTCACTGACCGGACGGCTCAAGTCGGAGCTGCTGGCCGAGTTCGGTCCCGACGTCCTGCATTTCTGGCGTCGTTCCCTGTACGGCGCCCCGCCCCCGATGGACGCGGAGGCCTTGGGTGAACTCTGGCGGACCCCGGCGCTTGCCCAGCTTCCGGCCCGCGCCGTCCGGGGCACCGAATCCCTGTGTGAGGTGTTGAAGCGGGTCCGCGAATTCTGGCATCAGCACTTACGCCGCCAGCTGTTGTCAGGTCGTCATGCTCTGATTGTCGGGCACGGGAACTCGCTGCGGGCCCTTTGCCTGCTGTTGGATGGGCTCAGTGAGGGTGAAGTGGAACGGCTCAATCTCCCCACCGGGCATCCGCTGGTGTACGAGCTGGATGAACGTGCCCGGCCGCTGGAACGCGGTGGGATATATCTGGATCCGCAGGCGGCGCGGTTCGCGGCCAAACAGGTCACCGCCGACGGTGGAACCTGAATCTGGATTGGAGAAGAGAATGAGCACACTCGCTTTCACCGGCGTCCGGGCGCTGCAGATCATGGATTCGCGGGGGTTTCCGACCCTGCAGGTGCAGATTAGGGACGACGCCGGAGACCACTTTTATGCTTCGGCTCCTTCCGGGGCTTCCACGGGCGCCCATGAAGCCGTGGAATTGCGCGACGGCGGCACTGCCTGGTCCGGGCGGGGAGTGACAAAGGCCGTGCGCTCGGTGACCGGAGAGATCAACACGCTGTTGACCTCCCGGGAATGGGACAGCCAAAGCACCGTGGACAACGCTTTGTGCGAACTCGACGGGACGGCGGAGAAATCCAGGTTGGGTGCCAACGCGCTGGTCGCTGTTTCCATGGCCACCTCGAGGGCATTTGCAGCTCATGACGGAACGTCACTACATACGTGGATCGCGTCAACGGTGGGCTGCGCGCAACGGCTGCCCGTCCCGCATTTCAATGTGCTCAACGGGGGTCAGCATGCGGCCAATGCCCTGGCCTTCCAGGAATTCATGATTGCACCCGTAGGTGCTCCGACGTTTCCGGACGCCGTGGAATGGGGGGCAGACATTTACCATGCCCTGGGAAGCATCCTGCGCAGCAGGGGCATGGCCACCGGTCTCGGTGACGAGGGCGGCTATGCGCCGGAGATTTCGCGGCCGGAACAGGCCCTGGATCTCATTGTCGAGGCCATTGAGACCGCCGGACACTGGACCGGCGTCGGCGATGTGGCAATCGCGCTGGATCCGGCCGCCAACTACTTCTTTCACGATGGACGGTACCGCGTCGGGGAACAGAGCTTCACCAGCACCGAATTGGTCACCTATTATGAAAAACTGCTGGACAACTATCCCATCCGGAGCCTGGAGGATCCGTTGGCAGAGGACGATCCCAACGGCTGGCCCGAGCTGACTGCCGCGCTCGGCTCCCGGATCCAAATCGTTGGAGATGATCTCCTCGTCACCTCCGCCGCACGCGTGCAGGCCGCAATTGCCTCCGCGTCCGCGAATGCCGTATTGATTAAGCCGAACCAGGTCGGAACTGTCAGTGAAACGTTTGACACGCTTCGCGCCGCCGCCCAAGGTGGTTTCACCGCCATGGTCTCGCACCGCTCCGGCGAGACCATGGACAGCTTCGTGGCCGATCTGGCCGTCGGGGCAGGTTGCGGCCAGCTTAAGGCAGGAGCACCGGCCCGCGGCGAGAGGGTTGCCAAGTACAACCGGCTGCTGGAAATCGCCGACGAGAATCCAGGTCTGTCCTACGGGCTGGCAACTGAAATGAACGAGGGGAATCAGCATGACTAGACCAAGCCCCGGCCCCGAACCGGATCGGCCCTTGGCACCCCTGAGGGTTACTGGTCCGGTTCTGGCCGGAGTGATTCCACGCCAGCCAGGCGTCGTGCTGCACCGTGCCGCGGAGCTGGCCTTCAGCATGGGAGTTGAACTTATTTGCGCATATGTGGACGTCTCCAGCTATCAGGTGAGGGACGACGGAGAGGGCCATGTCGAAACCATGCCCATCGATCCGGATGGAGTGGACGACGACCCGGATAGCGTCTTTGTTGGCCTCAAGAACCGGCTCGCCGTTCAGCTGGCACCCTACGTAGGGATCAGCTGGTCCTTGGTCACCCTGGCGGGAGATCCATCCCGCGCCCTGGGCAGGCTCGCCGAAAGCGTCAACGCCTCATTGATCGTGGTCGGTACCCGCGAACACGGCATCGGCGCACGGCTGGAGGACCTGCTTGTGGGGTCCGTCGCTGTCCATCTGACCCACCGCCAGCACCGGCCGGTGCTGGTGGTTCCGCTCAATCCACGTACGGCAGGAGCCGAAGCCTAATGGCCGACCGCGTAGACCATCAAATGGGATCCGCTGCGGCTCTGCCCGTGGACAGCGATGTGGATTCCCTGGCACCACGGCACCGGCCGCTTCATCTCAAAATGCGGTACGTGGCTTTGGTGGCACTGGGCGGTGCGGTCGGAGCCTTGGCCCGTTACGCGCTGACAACCATCCTTCCCGCACCGCAGGGATGGCCGTTGCCCACACTGCTGATCAACCTCGCCGGGGCCTTCGCTTTGGGCGCCCTATTGGAGGGACTCTCCCGCAGCGGACCGGATGCAGGACGGTTGCGGGTGGTCCGCTTGCTGGTTGGAACCGGGTTTATGGGAGCTTTCACCACCTACAGCACGCTGGCGCTGGACGCCGTACATCTTTTCGGCGGCGCCAGGATTGGCGCAGCGTTCCTGTACTTGGCTGCCAGCCTGTTTGGGGGAGCCGCCGCGACCATTCTCGGAATCTGGGCCGCCAGCGGGCATCACCGGGCGGCCGGTCCACGCAGCCCGGTCACGGCGCCAGGCCACGGGCCCGGAACCAGCATCGGAATAAAGTCTTGATCATTGCCCTGCTTGCCGTCGCCGGAGGACTTGGTGCTGCGCTGCGGTTCATTGTTGATGGGTTGGTTCGTGCCCGCGTCCGGGCCGCGCTTCCAGTCGGTACGATGCTGATCAACACCACGGGCTCATTGTTGCTCGGTTTCCTCGCCGGACTGGTCCTGGCGCATCAGGCCCCGTCCGCTCTGCAGAACATCCTCGGCACCGGCTTTTTGGGTGGCTACACCACGTTCAGCACCGCCAGTTTTGAGAGCGTGCGCCTGGTCCAAAGCGGACGCATCGGTTTGGCGCTCCTTAACGGAATGGGGACGATGGTCGTGTGTGTGCTGGCTGCGGCTGCCGGACTCGGACTGGCACTACTGGTGTGAGCCCGGAGGTGGTGCCTGGTCTCCGGGTGCTTTCGGGCATAAACGGCCAGGAGAACCAGCAGCAGCGCATAGACCAGGACAATTCCGCCGACGACCGCAATGAGTGCATCCCATCCATTCATGCCGCACCTTCTTTGCTGCCACCGATGGGAGTGCGTGATGAAAACTTTTTGCTGCCGATCAGGAAGACAGCCAGTGCGAGAACCATGATCACGGCCATGATCAGCCACGACGTCCGGTAGCCCAAGACGACAAGCAGAAACCCGAAGATCACCGGGCCACTGGCGTGCCCCGCGTCCCAAAGACTGCCAAAAACGCCCATCGCGGAGCCGTAATTCCCTTTTGTCACCATATCCCCAATCATCGCCATCGTCGAAGGTGTCACGATTCCGGTGCCGAGTCCGAAGACCACGCTCAACAGCAGGAGAACGATGAAATTGGAAGAGTACGGGATGACGATCAG
>JBBSSN010000040.1:0-11962 GCA_038242035.1 Actinomycetales bacterium | reverse complement strand
TGCCCGACGGCGGCAGGGTCACCGTCGGTGCGGACGTCGGCTATCTGGCGCAGACCATGCAGGCTTTTCCCGGTTCCACCGTGGCCGAAGCCATTGATAGGGCACTTTCTGATCTTCGCGCGTTGGAGTCGCGGATCCATGGCCTCGAGCAGGCCATGGCCGCCGCCTCGGAGGAGGAACTCGACATCTACGGTGCCTTGCTGGGTGAATTCGAGCTGCGCGGCGGATACCAGGCGGATGCGCGGGTGGAGTCCGCCATGAACCACCTGGGCCTGGCTGGGATTGGACCCGAACGGATGCTGGCCTCCCTGTCCGGGGGTGAGCAGGAACGGCTGGCGCTGGCATGCCTGCTGGCTGATCCGCCGCCCATTCTGTTGCTCGATGAGCCCACCAACCATCTGGACACCGGCGCCGTCGAATGGCTGGAGGCGCAGCTGAGCGGACAGCGGGGGACCGTAGTCGCCATTTCCCACGACCGGACGTTCCTGACGCGAATTGCCGCCGCCGTCATAGAGGTCGACGCCGACCGGCGTGAGGTACGCCGGTACGGCAACGGCTACGTGGGGTATCTGGCCGAGAAGGCTGCGGAACTGCGGCGCTGGGAACAGCAATACCAGCAGTGGCTCGACGACCTGGCGGCCGAAAGGCACCAAGCGCAGACCGTGGCCCAAAAGATGGGCTACGGACGGCGGCGCGACGGCGACAAAATGGCCTTCGGTTTCAAGGCTGAAAGCTGGGAGCAGGCTGCGGCAAGCAGGATCCGCAACGCCCAGGAGCGGCTGCGCCGGTTGGAGGAGAATCCGGTGGCTCGGCCGCCGGAGCCGTTGACACTGGCGGCGGACCTTGGGGCGGGGAAACACCGGGGCGAAGTTCTGACCGCCGACGCGATTGCCGTGGCAGGACGACTGACGGTGCCGCGGTTTAGCGTCCAGGCGGGGGAGAAGGTGCTTATTACCGGTCCCAACGGGGCGGGTAAGACCACGTTGCTTGACGTGTTGGCCGGCACCAGAGAGCCGGACAGCGGCTCCGTGGTCAGATACGGCGCACTCGGTTACCTGCCGCAGGAACTGGCACCCGCGCAAAATCCGCAGCGCCGGCTCCTTCCGGCATTTGCGGCGGGTCAGGGCGGGAACATCGACGAGCACGCGGACCGGCTGCTGCGGCTGGGCCTGTTCCGGACCGAGGATTTTTACATTCCGGTTGGCTCGCTGTCCGTGGGGCAGTACCGGCGACTGGCCCTGGCCCGGCTGCTGGTAGGCAGCTACGACGTCATTCTCTTTGATGAGCCGACCAACCACCTCGCTCCCGTACTCGTGGCGGAACTTGAAGAGGTTTTCACCGCTTATGCAGGAACACTGGTCATGGTCAGCCACGACCGGTCACTGAAGCGGTGGTTCGACGGGGTCGAGGGCGGAACTGTGCTGAGAATGGACAGCGGCGCGTTCAACGGGCACTAAACTGTATCCTGCTTCACGCACTGTTCCCGCGGATTGACCGTGGATAGACCCCTGTCCGGTGCGGCCCCGGTTATTGCGCCCGCAATGACGTCTCGCTGTAAGGAATATGTGTGTCGAATAAGTTAGCCGAAGAAATTCCACCGGTAGTAAGCGAAAATGCGGACGCCGACGGCCTGACCTCGGAGGGCTACGCACGGACCCTGTCCCGTCGGCATGTCACCATGATCGCCATGGGCGGAGCCATCGGCGTGGGCCTGTTCATGGGAGCCGGTGGTCGGCTGGCATCCACCGGGCCGGCGCTGATCTTCTCCTACGCGATCGCAGGTGTTATTGCCTATCTGCTGATGCGTGCCCTTGGCGAACTGATCATGTACCGGCAGACTTCCGGTTCCTTTGTCTCCTACGCAGGAGAGCTGTTCGGCAAAAAGGGCGCCTTCCTCTCGGGGTGGATGTATTTCATCAACTGGGCCATGACAGGGATTGCCGAGCTGATCGCGATCGGCCTGTACTTCCAATTTTTCTTCCCGCATGTGCCCGTGGAGCTCAGCGCCCTGTGTGCGCTGGTGCTCCTGGTGGGCGTGAATCTGCTGAGCGTGAAGGCATTTGGCGAGTTCGAATTCTGGGCCTCCTGCCTGAAGGTCACCGCCATAGTTCTCTTCCTGATCGCCGGCTCCATCATGGTGATCACCAATGCGCAGGTCGGTGACTCGCACGCTTCCGTGAACAACCTGTTCTATGACGATGGCGGGATGTTCCCCAAGGGCGCCATGGTCATGATTCTGGTGCTGAACGCGGTGATCTTTGCCTACAACGCCATCGAGCTGGTGGGCATCACCGCCGGTGAGATGCAGAATCCCGAACGCGAAGTTCCCAAGGCAATCCGCGCCGTGGTGCTGCGCATTGTGGTCTTTTACGTCGGCTCCGTAACCCTGCTGGCGATGCTGATGCCGTCGGATCATTACCGGACCGGCGAGAGCCCGTTTGTCACCGTTTTCAGCACCATGGGTCTGGGGTGGGTCGGTTCGGTGATGAATATTGTGGTGATCACGGCCGCGCTGTCTTCCTGTAACTCCGGGCTGTACTCGATTGGCCGGATCTTCCGCACGATGGCCAACAACGGGCATGCACCGCAGTGGCTGACGAAGATGTCCAGCCGGCATGTTCCGTATGCGGCCATCCTGGGCATCGCCGGCGTCTATCTGGTGGGTATTTTTCTCAACATTTGGCTGGGCGGCTCGCATGCCTTTGACCTGGCGCTGAACACCGCATCGATCGGGGTCATATTCACCTGGGCATCCATCTTTGCCTGCCAGATCATGCTGCGCAGGAAGAAGGGTAAGGTCTCCACCCTGTTGATGCCCGGGGCCCCCTGGACCAGCTGGTTCGGTTTGTTGGCCTTGCTGGTGATCACGGTGCTGATCGGGTTCGACACGATGACGGGTAAGGACGGGAGCGTTTTCCTGCTCGGCCTGTGGACGCTGGCGACCGTTCCGTTCTTCGCGGTCGTGCTGTGGCTCGGCTGGCAGTTTGTGAAGAAAAACGAGCCCAAGAACGCGCTCTTCACCTGATCGGCCGGTTTGAGCGGATCGGGAGGGTCACCGGTTGACCGGGCGTCGTCGTCGTGCTTTATTTATAGAACGAGCGGTCGGTAATCCTTGTGTAGACGTTGACGGCGATGAACGCCAGGCGTCCTGACCCCCCCTATGTTCGAAGGAAGTTCTGATGACCCACGCTTATGACGGACCTCAGGCTTTTCTGGTCGGCGGAGTGCGGACTCCGGTGGGTCGGTACGGCGGGACGCTGGCGGGCGTTCGACCCGATGACCTCGCCGCACTGACCATTAGCGAAGCACTCTCACGGACCGGGATGGATCCCGCGGGGATCGACGAGGTGATCCTTGGCTGTGCAAATCAGGCTGGGGAGGATAACCGGAATGTGGCGCGGATGGCGACGCTGCTGGCGGGCCTGCCGGACGAAATTCCCGGGATTACCGTGAACAGACTCTGCGCGTCGGGACTTTCCGCCATCATCATGGCCGCACAGATGATTAAATCCGGTGCCGCAGATGTCGTGGTTGCGGGGGGTGTGGAATCCATGACCCGCGCGCCGTGGGTGCTGGCAAAACCGGAGAAGGCCTTCGCCAAGCCCGGCGAGCTGACGGATACCTCGATCGGTTGGCGTTTTGCCAACCAGGCTTTTAAGTCGCGGGACAAGGCGACATATTCGATGCCACAGACCGCCGAGGAAGTCGCCGAACTCGACGGAATCAGCCGCGAGGATGCTGACGCCTTTGCGCTCGCCTCACACCATAAGGCCATCGCCGCCATCGACGCCGGTCGTTTTGCGGCGGAAATTGTTCCCGTGCAGACGGCCAAGGGCCTGGTGGATACGGACGAGGGGCCGCGCCGTGAGACCACTGCCGAGGCGCTCGGAAAGCTGCGCTCCATTGTGAAACCCGGAGGCATTGTGACGGCGGGCAATTCGTCGTCGGTGAACGACGGCGCTTCGGCGATCATTGTGGCCAGCGAAGCCGGGCTGCGGCGGTTCGGCCTGACACCGCGCGGACGGGTTGTGGATGGAGTCAGCGCCGGGGTGGCTCCGGAAATCATGGGGCTGGGGCCCGTTCCGGCAACACAGAAACTGCTGGCCCGCACGAGTACCGAGCTGTCTGCGATCGGGGCAGTGGAACTCAACGAGGCATTCGCCACCCAGTCCCTGGCCTGCATCCGCCGGCTGGGGCTGGACCCGGAGATTGTTAACCGGGACGGCGGGGCAATTGCCCTGGGCCACCCGTTGGGTTCGTCGGGTTCCCGGATTGCCATCACCTTGCTGGGCCGGATGGAACGCGAAGGGGTGCAGACCGGTCTCGCGACGATGTGCGTAGGTGTTGGACAGGGCACGGCCATGATGGTGGCGGCGCTGTGATTCCGGAAAACCGTGTGATTCCGGAAAACCGTGTGACCCCGGAAAGCCCTGTGGCCTCGGATTGCGCTGCCGATGTATACCAAACCCTGCTGGTCCAGGAGCGGGCGGACCGGATGCTGGTCCAGTTGAACCGGCCCGGGGCGCGCAACGCGATCAACCAACAGATGGTGGATGAGCTGCACGCCGTCTGCGCCCGGTTGGAGGAGACACCGAAAATACTGATCCTCTCCGGCGCAGACGCAGACGCCGGCGCGGGCGCTGGCGCTGGGGCGAAGGGAACGCCTGTCTTCGCCTCGGGTGCGGATATTGCCGAGCTGCGTGAACGCCGCCGCGACGACGCGCTGCAGGGCATCAACATTAAGCTTTTTATCCGGATTTCCGCCCTGAAGATGCCCGTCATCGCTGCGCTGGATGGCTACGCACTCGGCGGCGGTGCGGAACTGGCCTATGCGGCCGATTTTCGGATCGGGACGCCATCATTGAAGATCGGCAATCCGGAAACCGGGCTGGGGATCATGGCCGCGGCGGGCGCCAGCTGGCGGCTCCGTGAGCTGGTGGGCGAGCCGGTGGCTAAGCAAATCCTGCTGGCCGGGCGTGTGTTGGACGCGCAGGAGGCGCTGGCCCTGCACCTGATCACTGAGCTGCACGAGCCGGACGCTCTGCTGGATGCGGCGAACGCACTCGCGGACCGGATCGCCAGGCAGGATTCCCTGGCCGTTCAGTTCACCAAGGCAGTTTTCCATGTGCCCGAGGCGATGCATCCGCAGGCGGATATGGACGCTCAGGCTGTGCTCTTTGAATCCCCTGCAAAGTTCGAGCGCATGCAGGCCTTCCTGGACAAGAAGGACAAGAAGGACAAGAAGCCGGACACCAACGATGACAACGGGGACAAAAAATGACAGATTCCACCGTCTCTGAGGAACCCGCCGTTCCCGCGTTCGTAGGGGTGCTCGGTGGCGGCCGGATGGGAGCCGGTATTGCGCATGCCTTCGCCACGGCTGGCGCCGCCGTCGTCGTCGTGGAGCGCGACGACGACGCTGCCGCCGCCGCGCTTGAGCGCGTCACCGCGGCGCTGGCCAAAAGTGTGGAGCGCGGCACGACAGCCGAGCCGCTGGCGACTCTGGTTTCGCGGGTTAGTGTAGCCACGGATTACGGTGTTTTCGCCGGCTGTGCCTTGGTCGTGGAAGCGGTCCCGGAGGATTTTGAGCTCAAAAGCACCGCGCTGAAGGCTGTGGAGGAGCAGTTGAAGTCCGAGGCCTGGCTGGCCACCAATACCTCCTCACTGTCCATCGGCTCCCTCGCGGAGCAGCTAAAACGCCCCGAGCGTTTCTGTGGGCTGCATTTTTTCAACCCGGTCCCGGCGTCGCTGCTGGTGGAAATAGTGCTGGCCGAGCGGACCTCGGCTGGGCTGGAATCGCGGGCCCGCGGCTGGGTGGAGGCATTGGGCAAAACGCCCGTGGTGGTCAAGGATGCACCGGGCTTCGCCTCCTCGCGCCTGGGGGTGTCCATAGCGCTGGAAGCCATGCGGATGGTGGAAGAGGGCGTGGCCTCGGCTGCCGATATTGATGCGGCCATGGTGCTGGGCTACAAACACCCGGTGGGGCCGCTAAGGACCACGGATATCGTCGGGCTGGATGTCCGGCTGGGGATTGCGGAGTATCTCCACTCGACCCTGGGGGAGAGGTTTACGCCGCCGCAGATACTGCGCGATAAGGTGGCACGCGGGGAACTGGGGCGCAAGTCCGGCAGCGGCTTCTTCGACTGGAAGGGTTAGCTACCCGGGCTAATCGCCAACACCGGGACTTATGACACGGAGCTTGTACAGTCGGGCGGATTCCACCATTCGGTGGTCGTAAGTCACCAGCAGCGAAGCTTCGGTCAGCAAAGCCGTGGAAATGTGAATAGCGTCAAGGGTCCGCAGGCTTGATGGTTCTGCGGCGGCCGCCCTGGCTAGAATTCCCGGAGTCAAGGCCAAGGTACCGAAAGCTTCAGCAACCTCGAAGGCACGCATTTGTGCGGGGGCTCCGATCCGCATGGCGGCACGATGGATCTCGATGATGCCTATCGCCGAGGTGGCATACATTTCATGGCTGTTGTCCAGCAGGAACTGTTGGAAGCTTGGAGTTTCGGCTTCGGCACGTATTAACTTCACAAGCGCCGAAGTGTCGAAATAGATCACAAGCGGTCCGCGGACAGGTCGTCCAATATTTCCCTGCTGGAGGGAGTCCCCGGTGGTGCCTCGATCGGTTGAATCTCCCAGGCCCTGCCCGTGCCAGGTTTCAGCGCACCGCTGTCGATCAGCCGCTGTTCGAAACTGACGTCCGCAGCCGCGGGCACCAGCGTCGCCTGGACCTTTCCATGCGACGTGATACTCACTGGCTCGCCCGTTCTCAACGCCTCCGCCAGGATGGACGACGCGTTTTGCCGTAATTCCCTGATGCCCACCGACTTAGCCACAAACTCAAAGTAGCACAAATTGTGCTACTTGGAATGGCGGCCCGGTCAGGGGATCCGGACGGTTTCCTGCGGTGCCCGCCCCGCTATACTCGGCCAATGATGCCGATACAACCGCTCACCTTAGCCGGACAGCTTGTCACCCTGGAGCCGCTGTCCACGGACCATCACGACGGTCTCGTGGCTGCGGCCCAAGACGGCGAACTATGGAACCTTTGGTATACCTCCGTGCCACGTCCCGAGGAAATGCGCGCGGAGATTGACCGGCGGCTGGGGCTGGCGAAGCAGGGACAGATGATTCCGTTCACGGCCCGCCGGAACGCGGACGGGAGGATTATCGGCATGACCACCTACATGAACATCGATGCGGCCAACAGGCGTCTGGAGATCGGCTCCACCTGGAATGCCGCAGGTGCGCAACGGAGCGGCACGAATGCGGAGTCCAAGCTTTTGCTGCTCTCCCATGCTTTTGACGTCCTGGCTTGCATCGCGGTGGAATTCCGAACGCACTGGATGAACCAGCAGTCGCGGGCAGCCATCGCCCGGCTTGGCGCCAAGCAGGACGGCGTGCTGCGCAATCACAGTCGGCTCGCCGACGGGTCGCTGCGGGACACCGTGGTGTTTTCCATCATCGATTCCGAATGGCCCATGGTGCGCAATGGCCTGGTCTACAGACTTCAATAGCAGTGCGACGGGTGTGTCTACGGCTTCCAGACCATGAGCACGACGACGAGCACCAGCAGCAACGTGACGATCCCCGATGTGATGGCGATCTGCGGATATCCGGTGCGCGTTTGCGCGGTTGTCGTTTCTGCGCCACGGGGTGCAACCTCGGCATCGGAGGATACATTGCCGGCGGCAACGACCTGGAGACTATCGGCCGCCTTGCGCATAGCCGGGACCACAACGAAGAGGTTCAGTGCCAGCGCCACGACGTAGGCGATGATCGAGATCAGGACCCATCCGGTGGTGACCGACAGATGGTACTTGGGATCACTCATCCCGAGTACGCCGAAACCGAAGACAACTACCAGCAGGGACAGGAGCGTGAAGATATTCGTCGATTTGGCCAGCGAAGCGACTTCGCTTTTGTGGCCGTTGCGGAGCATTCGCATGGCGGACATCGGCAGAATCGCCATCGGGCCGATCAGAAAAACGGCGGCGACAACATGCAATACGTTCAGCAAAGTTTCCATATTTTTCAGTTTAGCCGTCCGGGTTCAGGGATCCATCAACCTTTTGATTGATCGGGCAACCCGCCATCTGGTCGGGGAACCCCCGCCACTTTGCCGCTGGTGCCCCGTCAGGCGTGCGGGCGGTCCAGGATCAGGTTGGTGATCCGCAGCGTGCACAGGCGCCGCTCCTGCTCGTCGTAAAGGATCACTTCATGGCTGGTGGTGGTCCGGCCCAGATGGATTGCTGTAGCGACGCCGGTGACCAGGCCGCTGCGGGCAGACCGGTGGTGTGTGGCGGAAACGTCGACGCCGACGGCGGTCCGGCCGGTGGCGCTGGCATGGATGACGGCGGCCCAGGATCCGATGGCTTCACCGAATGCCAGCGATGCGCCGCCGTGCAGCATGCCGAAGGACTGCCGGTTTCCCTCCACCGGTATGGTTGCAACGACCCGCTGCGCGGATTGTTCCAGAATGACAACATCCATCTTGACGTCCAGCTCGCCGAGCACGATCTGCCACGGTTGGCCCGTATCCGGTGCGGCGGTTCCGGCATCGGACGCGCTGGCGGCCCCGCTGTGGGATGTGGTGTCGTTGTCACTCATTCGTCAGCTCCTGCTGGGTTCTGGTTGGTGGCCAGCCGGCCACCTATCTTCGGTTGTTGTCCGCGGAAGCCGTCGAGCGCGGCCGTGATCCGCTGGGCGAAGGAGCCGCCGCCATGGCCCGCATCGTCGAGCAGCTCCAAGCGGCTGCCGGGCCACAGGCGGTGCAGCCGCCAGGCGACATCGGCCGGCCCGGAGACGTCGTAGCGTCCGTGGATCAATACAGCGGGAATATCCGCCAGAAGCGGCATCCCGGCCGCCACCTGCCCGTCGATCAGGAAGCAGCCATGGCTCCAGTAATGGGTGACCAGGCGCGCGAAGACGCTTTGGAATGCAGGGTCTGCATAGCGTGGGCTGGGTGTCCATCCGGGCATCAGGGAGACGTGCGTATCTTCCCAGGCGCACCAGGCCTTGGCCGCTGCCGTATTGACGGCAGGGTCCGGGTCGGCCAACAGCCTGGCGTAGGCCGCGCTGAGGTCGCCATCGCGCTCTGCGGCCGGCACAGCGTCGGTGAAAGCCTGCCACTCGCGGGGGAATAAGCGGCCCATGTCGCGGGTGATCCAGTCCGTTTCGCGCCGGCCGCCGGACGTCACGGCGCCGAGCACCATGGCCATTACTCGTTCCGGGTGGGCCTGCGCATATACCAGTCCCAGGGTCACGCCCCACGAGACGCCGTAGACCACCCAGTGGTCAATCGACAGGTGCTTGCGCAGGGCCTCGATGTCGGCGATCAGGGCGGTGGTGGTGTTGGTTGTGAGATCCACATCGGGATTATCGGCCAGCGGACGGCTGCGCCCACAGCCGCGCTGGTCGAATAGGACAATGCGGTAGGCCTGCGGATCGAAGTACCGGCGCGCACCGGCTGAGCTGGCGCCACCTGGGCCACCGTGCAGATATACGGCCGGCAGACCGTCCGGATTTCCGGACGTCTCCCAATAGACGGTGTTCGCGCCGCCGACCTCCAGAAAGCCCGAGTCGTACGGCTCCAGAGGCGGATAGCGTTCGGTCATGACACCAGTATCCTACGAAGGTCCGCGATCGGCGTTGCCGGCCGTACCCGTTCCGCCGCCGTGGTCCGTCATGTAGTCTGGTCACATTACTGAACGCCCGGTCGGTATATCGGCTCCGCGAGTGGCTAGGCCGGTCGCAGGTAAACCCCTCAGGCACCTTAAGTCCGGGAGTGCCTGACTCTGTGCGTGCACGCCGCCGCGAGTACCTACCGAAAGGAACTGTCGACGATGACAACCACCGCCCCTGATTTCACCGGATACGCCGTGGAAACGGTCCCCAGCTACGTCCTGGACGCCTGGTGGACACCGGAGCGCGTTGATGTTTCGGGTACCGCAATCCGTGACGCCAGCACCGGTGAACCGGTGGCCGCGGTAAGCGCGGACGGGCTGGACCTGGGCGCCGTCGTCGCCCATGGCCGGATGGTGGGACAGCGTGAGTTGGGACGGCTGACCTTCCACCAGCGTGCCTTGAAACTCAAGGAACTGGCGCAGTACCTCAACGGTCATCGGGACGGGCTTTACGCGGTTTCCGCCCGCAGCGGCACCACCGTGAACGATTCGAAGGTGGACATTGACGGCGGCATCGGCGTCCTTTTCACCTTCGGCTCCAAGGGCCGGCGTGAACTGCCCAACGCCCAGGTGGTCATCGACGGGCCTGCCGAGACGCTGTCCCGTGACGGCTCGTTCATCGGTGAGCACATCTACACGCGTATTCCCGGCGTGGCCGTGCAGATCAACGCCTTTAATTTTCCCGTCTGGGGCATGCTCGAGAAGCTCGCACCGGCGTTCCTTGCCGGCGTGCCCAGTATCGTCAAACCCGCCACGCCCACCGGCTATGTGGCCGCCGCTATGGTGCGGCTGATCGTCGGTTCCGGGATTTTGCCGCCCGGCTCCCTGCAGCTGATCTCCGGCTCTGCACGGAATCTCCTTGATGAACTCGACTACCGCGATCTGGTGGCGTTCACCGGGTCGGCCGGGACCGCCAGGACGCTCAAGAGCCACCCGAACGTCGTGTCCGCAGGAGTGCGCTTCACCTCCGAAACGGACTCGCTCAACGCGGCCATCCTGGGACCCGATGCGGCTCCGGGAACGCCGGAGTTTGCGGCGTTCGTTGACTCCGTGGTCACCGAAATGACATCCAAGACCGGGCAGAAATGCACCAGCATCCGGCGCGTGATCGTGCCGGAAGAATGGCGCCGGGAGGCAGTGGACGCCGTCGGGGCCGCGCTCCGGGAGCGTGTCGTCGTCGGCGATCCGCGGGCCGACGGCGTCACCATGGGTCCGCTCGCATCCCTGGACCAGCTCGCCGAAGTCCGCTCCGCCGTTCGGAGCCTGCAGGCCGCCGGTGGCACGCTGGCCTTCGGCGGCCTGTCCGCACCCGAGGTTACCCGCGCCGATGGCAGCGTTGGCCCGTCCGAGGACGGCGCGTTCATGACCCCGGTGCTGCTGGACTGGGACAACCCGCAGACGCCGGAACTGCACTCCGTGGAGGCGTTCGGCCCGGTGGCTTCCGTCCTCGGCTATCCGACGGCGGGCGGAGACGTCAGCGAGGCCGTGCGGCTGGCGGCCCTCGGCGGCGGCTCGCTGGTGGCGACCGTCTGCACCAACGACCCCGCTATTGCGCAGCAGCTGGTCACCGGGATCGGGGCCCACCATGGACGCGTGCTGGTGCTGAACAGGGAGGACGCCGGCAGTTCCACCGGGCACGGCTCACCGGTGCCGCACCTGGTGCACGGCGGACCCGGCCGGGCCGGCGGCGGCGAGGAGCTCGGCGGCATCCGCTCCGTCTACCACCACATGCAGCGCACCGCGGTGCAGGGCTCTCCCAACATGCTCACGGCCATCACCGGCGTCTGGCACGCCGGAGCGGACCGGATATTTGGCACCGGGGACGGCCATCCGTTCCGCAAATCACTGGCGGAGCTGCGGATCGGCGATGCCTTCGCCTCCGGGCTCCGGCAGGTGTCCCTCGAGGACGTCAGCGCCTTCGCGACCAGTACCGGCGACACCTTCTACGCCCACACAAACCAGGAAGCGGCCGCGGCCAATCCGTTCTTCCCCGGCATCGTGGCGCACGGCTACCTGCTGCTCTCCTGGGCCGCGGGCCTGTTCGTGGATCCCGAACCGGGGCCCGTGCTGGCGAATTACGGACTGGACAACCTGCGGTTCATCACCCCGGTGGCGGCGGGGGATTCCTTCCGCGTCACGCTGACCGCCAAGCAGATCACTCCCCGCGAAACGGACGCGTATGGGGAGGTCCGGTGGGATGCGATCCTGCACAACCAGAACGACGAGATTGTGGCGACGTACGACGTACTGACCCTGGTGGCGAAGGAATAGCC
>JBBSSN010000039.1:0-11978 GCA_038242035.1 Actinomycetales bacterium | reverse complement strand
CTTTTTCCGGTGGCCGGACGGCTTATCCGTTTGTCCTGGCGGTACCGCAAACCGTCACGGAATCGGTGTTGGAAGAGCGGCTGCGTGCCAAGGGAGCTGATGTTTTGCTGCGGGGGGCGCAGGTACTGCACGCGTACGACGGCGGAACTCACGTGGCCGTTTCGGCCCGCGTCCGCCGGCCTGTCGGGGAAGCGGACGCTCAGTTCAGCGCGCGTCTGCTCGTGGCCGCAGACGGCGCACGCTCGGGCCTTCGTTCGCAGCTGGGCGTGGCAACCTACAGCCGCGACTATCCGGATACCTACCTGATGGGTGATTTTCAGGACAACACCGGTGACGGTGCAACGGCGGTGCTCCATCTGGAACCGGGCGGCATCGTGGAGTCCTTCCCGCTGCCGGGCGGGGTCAGGCGCTGGGTGGTCCATACCGATGCTCTCTGCGGCCAGCCGAATGCCGGATCCCTGGCCGAGCTGATCCGGGCGCGGACCGGAGCCGTCGTCGATCCCGACACGAACAGCATGCTCAGCGCCTTCACCGTCCGCTCCAGGCTGGCCCGCCAACTTATCCGCGGGCGGGTGGCGTTGATCGGCGACGCCGCGCATGAGATCAGCCCGATTGGAGGTCAGGGGATGAATCTGGGCTGGCTGGATGCCGCCGCGCTCGCACCGATCATCACCGCAGCACTCGATGGGAAACCTTCGGCCGGCGCACTTCACGCCTTCGAACGGGACCGGCAGCGGGCTGCCCGGCAGGCCGTTCGACAGGCACATCTGAACATGGCCCTGGGCCGTCCGCTGCCGCTGGCCGTCATGGCTATCCGCAACCGGGCCTTGGCACAACTAATCGCCGCGCCCGCTGTGCACGATTTCGTGGCCCGCCGCTTCACCATGCAGTGACGTCGACAGGCAGTGACGTCGACAGGCAGTGACGTCGACAGGCAGTGACGTCGACAGGCAGCAGTGGTGCCGGCAGGAAGTGGCGTCAGCAGGCACCGGTCTCAGGGCCCGACGACGCCGTCAAGGTAAAACCAGCGCCCGCCGGCCCGGACGAAACGGCTGCGCTCGCGCTGAGTGCCAGCGCCGTCGTCGTGCCTGAAGTAGGCACGGAACTCCACCTCTCCCTCCTTATCCAGCGGGCCGCCGGCGGTTGTGGAGAGGATATCCAGCCGGTACCAGCGCAGAGTCGGATCAAGCTCAAATTTCACCGGACGGCTGCTTGAATGCCAGCTCCGCAGCAGATACGCCGCATCACCGCCGGCAAAGGCCGTAAAGCGCGACCGCATCAGCGATTCGGCGGTGGGCGGTGCCGCGTCGCTCTCCAGATAGCGCCCACAGCACGCGCCATAGGTCTCACCGCTGCAGCACGGGCATCTGGCATTCGCGTCCGGGTAAGCGACGCCCGGAGTCTTTTCGGCGGAATCGCTTTTACTCTTGATGCCGGGCCTCGGATCCAGTGGTTTTCGGCGGGAGCCGGTGCCTCCCCTGCCTGTCGTCCAGCCGTTCGGAACCATCCGCCGTGTCCGTGTCCGATGCCGGGATCCGGGCGGAGGTGTCGCCCTGCCGAGCTGCCCGCCTGCCGCCGGAAGCAACGTCGGGCTCAAGCCTGTCCGCCTCGCGGATCTGTTCGTCGGTCCGGCTCCGCGCGGCCTGGGCGTGATCCTGGCGCTGGCCTGCTTCCCTCCGCAGCTTGTCGGCGTTGATTTCCGCTTCCTTCGCGTCAGCATCGGCCCTGGCAGCTTTCGCTTCGCTTTCGCGGACGCTGAACTCGTCGTTTTTCGCCGACTCACGGAGCTCTCCGGCATGTTGCCGGTTCGCTGCGATCTTCCGCCTGCGCCCCAAGGAAAACAGCAGCCCCAAAATAATCAGTACTACGATCACAACGACGATTATCCAGATCACCGCAGCTGTGTCCATACGATCCGCCTCATTCCGTTGACCACAATCCGTATAGCTTCAGTAAAGCGCAGAACGGGCGGTAGGGCTATGGAAGTAGCATGCCCGGCGCGGGTCAAAGCGCTCAAATACTTCCGCTATGACGCACCTGACGGTATAGTCCAATGGTACAAACCGTCATAGGCACTGGTGCATCCACGGTCGAAAGCCACGAGTAAAAATGATGATCGACAACAGAAACGCTGGAGAGTTCGCCAAGCCTGGTGGCCGCGTCGTTGATAGTGATGGGGCCATTCTCGGGTCCATCACGCACGTTTACGCAGACGTCGAGTCAGGAGCGCCTGGCTGGGTATCCGTCAAATCAGATGCGTTGACCTTGGAGGTATTCCTCCCGCTCGGAGGTTCAAGGTTGGAGGGCGACAACCTCATCATGCCGGTCGTCATGACCAAAACCATCGACCAGATATCAGTGCCAACACTGGTCACGCACCGTATTTTGCACAAGGACGTCAAGGGCTTCAACGGCAGTGTCGGTTCGTTCACTGCCCCGGCTGGACACGTCCGTGAGTCATTGATCCAGCAGGAGGACAACTTGCGTCGCAGCGCCGAGGCGCTGGAACAGATTTATCTCGCCGCTGGCCTGACCGTCCATACGACCCCACAGGTGGCCCGATCCGTTCAGGCCCAGGACTCCGGTCATATCGATTTAATGTTTCGTAGGTTGGTTTTGGGTTTGATTTCGTAGCGTAGGGTCAGTGCGGTGCCGGGGTAGCGGGTTTGGGTGGTGGTGAGGTGGTCGCAGAGCTCGGCGATGGCCTGAGTTTTGGCTTGGGTGGGCAGCGGGTCCAGTCTGATCGTGAGGTAGCCGGGTTCGGTGGGGTCGATGTCCCCTGATTGGTCGAAGGCCTGGCGCATGAGGGCGTGGGCCTCGTCGCCGGCGCGTTTGTAGCCGGTGTTGGTGCGGATTTCCCGGGCGATCGTCATGGCCGTGTTGTAGGCGGCCATGCGGATGCCGGTGTGGATGAGTTTGGTCTCGGTGTCCAGGACCTGCTGGCCGGGGGGCAGTTTCCCGAGGCGGATTTTCGCGGGGATCTTCTTGTGCGCCTTCTCGGCCGCGTTCAGGGCGGCTTCGGCCTTCCACAATGGTTTCGTGATGGTGTTGTGCATCGTGTTGGTCAGGACGACTTTGAGTTCCTTCTGCCCCGGCGGCGCGGTCCGCAGGCCTGTCAGCGTTGCGCCGACGTCGGTGGCAACCTCGGCGTGGTGCTTCCTGGCGGCCAGGACTTTTTGGTAGGAGGAGGCCTTGGCAGGGTTGGGCACCAAACGCTTTTCGTCGTCATCACTGCTGGCGTAGGAATCGTGGGAGTCCAGCTCGAAGTGCATGCGTCCGTAGCGGAACTGATTTTCCTGCCGCCATCGCCCGCCCATCCGCCACACGGCCTCCCCGGCCGGGAGCTTGCGGTCGGTCGTGAGGACGTGGATCTGCCGCGTCCCACCATCCTTGGTCTTGGTCTTGGCGGGAACGATGCGGCTGAGCTGGCGGATCTGGTACATCTCCCCGGTTTTCTTCGTTGTCGGCAGGGGCAGGTCCACGAGCGTGTCGGCCACGGACCAGGTGCGGGTTTCCCCGTGCTCGTCGGTGTGGGAGGCCTCGTGGAACAGCTTTTCATCGATGTCGGGTGTGGTGCCCTTGCGCCAGGTGAGCACGTCAAAGCCGTGTTCGTCCATGTGTTTGAACAGGGCCGGGGACCAGCCGCCCCGGTCGAAGCCGACGAGCACCCGCCGCTCGTTCCCGACCGCGGTGCGCAGCTCGGGCAGGAGCCGGCGGAGTTCTCCGGCCAGGGAGGCACCGGGTTCGGCCATGACCACAAAGACCGGGGCGCCGTGGGCGTCGGCGACCCAGGTCTCCTCCGTGGCCGGGACGGGGAACTTGAGCCGGGTGGAGTAGATTTTCCCGATCTTTTTCGTGCCCTGGTAAGCGCGCACGTGCCCGTCCACATATAGGATCGCAGCCAAGTCCTCCCCGCCCGGGCCGGTGGCGGCCAGGTGATGGGCGGCCAGGGCCGCGATCAACTCAGATGCTTTTCCGGTCTCGGCGAGCTGGCCGATCCGGCGCCGGATCGTCTTCACTTCCGGGGCGCGGTCCATTCCCAGGACCCGGCCCAAATCCTCCGGGGTGAACCTGGTGGCGCCCTCGGCGCGGGATTCCCCGGCCAACGCCCGCAGCACGGCATCGATCAGGATGGTGTTCAGGCCGTAGAACCCGTCGGGCAACGCACCAAAAACCTCCTTCGAGCACGCCAGGAGGCCTGTGGTTTCCAGTGCCGGGAAGGCCAGGAACAACCCGGCGTGCGGGACGCGGGCGCCCGGGGCAAACACCGGGGCCGCTTCAGCCAGCAGCCCGGCCCTCGCCGCTGAGCGTTCCCCGGACCGGGGCACCGGTGCCGGCAGCACCGGCAGGACCGTCAGTTCCTCCTGCACGACTGCCGGTTCCCGGGCAGGCGCCGCGGCGAGTATCTGTGCTTCCTGCGATGCCTGTGCATTCTCGGCGTCCTGGGCGGCGGCTGTTTTCAGGGCGCGGCGGACACTGAATTCCGACACTCCCACCGCAGCCCCCACTGCCTGCAGCGATAGCCCGGAACCACGCAGCTCCACGATCCGTTTGACGACGTCGCGGGTCAGGCGCGAGGGCCCCTTTGGCCCCATCGCCCGCGGGACCAGGCCGGCTACACCGCCAGCAGCTGTCAGCTGGCCCCACTGCCACAGCGACACCGGCGTCACCCCAAAGGCTGCCGCGATCACCGCTGCCGAGGCCGCCTTCATCTGCGCCAGCTTCACCGCCGCCCAACGGCGGGCGGCAACATCGCCCGCGTCCCAGGAAAAGGTCAGCTGCCCGCGAATAAACACCGCACCGCCACCATCGGCGCCCTCCGCCAGCGATACCGCCGAGCCCACCGGCATGGCACGGGGGACCATCGCCACCGGCAGAGGTGGTTGTGCGGTCATAAAAGCCATTTTCCTGTCCCTTACACCAAAATACGACATAAATTATTAGTTTCATTATATCGAAGATTGGGAAAAATTAACAGCCCCCGACGGCCCAAGAACCCCGGAAAATCAACGAACTTCGCAAGCCCGCATGCCGCTATGACCGGAGCCCTGAGGCCACGGAGAACCGCTGGCAGGCCATGGACGAGGAGTTTGGTCTGCTGGACAGTGGCCAGGTAGCCGAACTCCTTGGTTCCAAAGCTACGAACCGGAACCGGGCGCACGCTCTGTCTAAGGAAGGCCGCATTCTTGGAATCAGGCGCGGCCGCGGGATCCTCTACCCCGGCTTCCAGTTCGACAAGGACGCCCGTCAAGTCCGGACGGAAATAACCGACGTGATCGCCATCGGCCGTGACAACGGCTGGCAGGATACCCACCTGCTGCAGTGGTTCTGCTCTCCCAACGGCTACCTTGACGGGGCCCGCCCGGTCGACGAGCTGGTGGATCATGGCCGGCTCATGACCGCAGCCCGGCAGGACCTGGCTAAGCGGTGGTAAGCCCCGTTCCGTTACCGCCCAACCCATTCAACCCTGTCACCGTCGATCTGCCCGCCGGATCCACCCTCCTGCGGGTTTACAGCAACCGGCACCGGCCGGAGGAGTTCAACCCCGGATTCGGAGAGCCCACCCGCTTCGCTTTCTTCAACGACGACGCCGGCAGCCCGGTCTCCGTCCTGTACGCGGCTGAGAATCTTGAGGTTGCGGTCTGCGACACGATGCTGCACCACCTTCCTGCTGCCGGCAGCGTGCTGTTTCCGCAGAATTACCGTGACCGGATCGCCGCCGCCCTGGTGACCACCCGGAACCTGAAGTTGGCATCGTTCCTGGGAGCGGGTCTTCGCGCGTTCGGTCTCGATGCCGCCCAGCTCACCGACCGCAACGCGGAATGGTATCCGGACACCGTTCGCTGGGCTGAAGCGGCGTGGACGGCCGGCTTTGATGGCTGCGTCTGGACGTCCCGCCGGTTGAACCCGGCCAAGTCATACGTCTTCTTCGATCGGGCCGACGGCGCTTTCTCGATATCCGGCCGCGTCATGCCGAAGGCGTTCGTCAATGGTCCCGACCTCGACTGGCTCATCGACTTCTGCGCAGTCATCCATATCGACGTTGAAGTCGGCTGAACTCCGCCGCTGCCGGTCCGGCGTTCTGGCTCAAGCTTCCTGTGCTGAACCTGCACGCCACGTCGTAACATCCCGTGCATTGGGTTCACAACGCGCAGTCACGCCAACCTAGCTGAGCATTGGGCAAAAAGAAAACCGCCGGAACCCTCACGTTCTTCGGGTTCCGGCGGTTTATTGGTGGAGCTGAGGGGATTCGAACCCCTGACCCCCTGCATGCCATGCAGGTGCGCTACCAGCTGCGCCACAGCCCCAATCTACTTGCCCCGCGGTGGAGTTTTACGTCCTTGCCGGAGCAACTTGTCAATCTTAGAACAGTACTTATCCAGATGCCAAATCGGCGTAAGTACAGGCCGGAAGCTCAGTCCTCCACGGGTTCGGTCTGTGGTTCGGGCAAGGTGCCGGCGTTGTGCTCGGTAAGCTTCCAGCTGCTCTCATCCCTCGCGCCTCGGGCGTTGCCTGCTTCCTCCAGAACGGACCAGTTGCAGTTGGACAGCCCGGACAATGTGCGCCAATAGTCATACGGAAGCCCCATCAGCCGCGCGATGGCAACGCGCGCCGCACCGCCATGGGTGGTCACGATCAATGTTCCGCCGGGCTCAACGCCTCTCAGGGCTTCCAGTACGCCGTTTCGCATCCGATCGGCGACCTCGAGCCGGGTCTCCCCTCCTCCTGCCCGGACGCTGATGTCATCGCGTTCCCAGCGGAGCAGGTCCGCCGGGTAGTCATGTGCAATCTGTTCAAAAGTCAACCCCTGCCAGGACCCTGCGTAGGTTTCCCGCAGCCGGGGATCTGTGGCAATATCCAGTTGCGACAAGTCAGCCAGCGCCTGGGCCGTGTCCCGGGCGCGCCGGAGGTCGGATGACACAATGCGGGTAGGCCCGACGGCGGCCAGCAAGGCCGCCGCCTTGTCCGCCTGAGCGCGGCCGACGTCGTCGAGCCCTATGTCTGCCTGGCCCTGAAAACGGCGCTCGGCGTTCCATAGCGTTCGGCCATGGCGCCAGAAAACAACCCGCCGGAAGTCACCGGCGGGCTGCGGAATTCCTGAGCTGCTCATGTGCTGCCGCAGTACCTTCCTAGTTTGCGGTGCCCGACCGCTGCGCGGTATCCGACGGCTGTGCGGTGGCCTCCTGCTTGGCGGAGGGGTCTTTGGTCTCCAGCTGAAGATCCACTACCGGGCAGTCCTTCCAGAGCCGCTCCAGGGCATAGAAGATCCGGTCCTCCTCGTGCTGCACGTGGACGACGACTTCCGCATAATCCAACAGGACCCAGCGTCCGCCGGAGCGCCCCTCCCTCCGGACCGGGCGCAGACCTGACTTGATCAGTTCCTCTTCGATGCCGTCCACAATGGCGTTCACCTGCCGCTCGCTGGGAGCTGAGGCGATGAAGAAGATGTCCGTAATGGCCAGGACGTCACTCACATCCAGGGCGATAATGTCCAGGGCGAGCTTGTCCGATGCTGCCCGGGCGGCTGCCCTGACGATGGCGACGGAGCTATCTGTTGCGGTCACTGATTTCCTTCTGGTTGGGTGAGATGGCCTAGCGGGCCAGTCCGGTAATGATCATAGTAAATCCGGCAATGAGAGCAACGCCGCCAATCGCCACGGCGCCCCACAGCATCAGGCGGTTGCGCTGCAGCCGGCCCAGGCCTGCGGTGACGGCGTCCAACGGCTCGAGGCCATGGGCGCTTCCGGCCGGCAAGGGTGGCATCTCGGCGGCTTCAAAGGGTGTTCCAGTCCGGGCTGCCGTTGTGGTGTTGCGTGCGGGGATCTTCTGCGTTGCTGCTGCGTCTTGCGGGGCCGCTCCCGGTATGGGCGACGTCCGGGCAGGCTCAGGGGCCGGTCCTTGCTGCCTCTTATGCACCAGAGGTGAAATCACGGGGATGTGTGACGTCGTGGGAGGGCGCATGACCGGCATATCGATTCCGGGCACCCGGACGAATTCCAGCGGTGTGACCATCGCCAGATTATGGGCTGCGGCCGGGTCATTCACGGGCGGCAGGCTCTTGGCGTTTTCCTGAACCAGCCGTTCGCTGACCTGCACACGGCGGTTCAGCACCCCGGCACGTTCAGCGATGGCACGCTGTTGAACCATGATTTCCAGGTCAACCGCCAGCGGATCTACGCTGACGGCCGCCGGCAGATGATCAAGATGTTGCTGTGCATCCTGAGTAAGCGCCTCTCGTGCGGTCAGCGCCTCTTCGCCGCCCATCGGCTCAGTGTCAGCGACGCGCGTCGTTGCCAGGGCGGACTCTACGGGCAGCGTTCCGGGACCGGCCGGGCTTGCGGCGGGTCCCGGAACCATTGGAGCCGCGTTCGTCGCTGGAGGGTATTCTGCCTCCAGCCGGGCCAGCCGCAGCGCCCGCCGGGACGGCAGGGCGGCACTATGGATGGTTGGGGTCTGAGCACGTTCCATGTACGCCCGCAGTGCCGCTTTGTCCCGTGCCCGCGCCTGCGAGGACCGCTCTGACTCAACCACCGAGCCGGGTGCGTCTAGTGGAGCGTCGGTGGCACGTCGGGGCCGGCGGCCCGCGGCTTGGGCCCGTGCGTCCTTTGCTTCATCCGGCGTCGGTTCAGCAGATTCAGGTACGGCAGGAAGGTAGGTCGACGGCTCCGGGGCAGACAGCAGCGGCACCGAGGGATTACCGCCTCCGGCGCTGGCCTGATTAGAAGAGCTTTGCGCGCGCCTGCGTTCCCTGCGGCTGCGGATCGGTTTTGATTCCTTGCTCATTTACTACTCATTCAGTACTAGAACTCACCTGTTGATTGGATCCCACACCACTGCGTCCCGGTTCAAGATAGAGCCCGTACTTCGCAATGTATTGCACCACTCCATCGGGGACCAGGTACCACACGGGATTTTGTTCCTGGACGCGGTCACGGCAGTCGGTTGACGAAATCGACATAGCGGGTACTTCCAACAAACTTACGTCAGAACGGCCCATACCGTCGAGGACGTGGCCCGGGCGCGTCACCCCGACGAAGTGTGCCAGCGACCACAGCTCGTCATTGTCCTTCCAGGACATGATCTGTGCCATGGCATCAGCACCGGTGATGAAGAACAGGTCGGCGTCCGGGCGCATCCTGCGCAAATCGCGCAAAGTGTCAATGGTGAAGGTCGGTCCTGGCCTGTCGATGTCCACCCTACTGACGGTGAACCTCGGGTTGGATGCGGTGGCGATCACCGTCATGAGATAACGGTGCTCCGGCAGGCTGACCTGGGTTTTGGCCTTCTGCCACGGCTGTCCGGTGGGCACGAAGACCACCTCATCGAGTTCAAAGACCGCGGCAACTTCACTCGCCGCCACCAGGTGCCCATGGTGAATCGGATCGAAGGTGCCGCCCATTACCCCTAAACGGAAGCGCCGGGGCGAATCCTCCACCCCGAATGCGGGCGACGGTGTCTTAGAAATGGGGAATCTTCTCGCCCTCGCCGTGATCGTGCTTGTTCGTGTGCTGGCGGTGCGGATCGGGGCTTTCCTCAACGGCGGAATGGCGGTTGCCCATATTCGTAAAGGATGCGGCGATAAACAACAGCACTATCAAAATGACGAAAATTGACACGCCGAACATCCACCACGGCATGAACAGCGGCGCTTTTTCCTCATGTTCGGTGGCGGCCGCAAGAACGCCGGCAAGCTGGGTCAGCATATTTCTCCCCTAAGTATCAACAACGCGTTCGTCCGACCAGCCAGGCGGCGGGTCAAACACCTTGAACTCTCATGTTACGCGAAGCATCCCGTTGCGGCAGCAGGACGCTCCCGGATCGGGTGCTAAGTGCGGATTTGGCCCTCACCGCGAACGATCCACTTGGTGGTGGTCAGTTCGCTCAGACCCATCGGCCCACGGGCGTGCAGCTTTTGGGTCGAAATTCCCACTTCGGCGCCTAACCCCATCTGCGCACCGTCGGTAAAGCGCGTGGAGGCGTTGACAATCACGGCCGCGGAGTCCACCTCGGCAATGAAGCGCTCAGCATTGGACAGGTCGTTGGTCAAAATCGCCTCCGTGTGCCCGGTGCTCCAGCGTCGAATGTGGCTGACGGCAGCGTCGAGCGAATCAACCATGGCCACCGCCAGATCAAGATCCATATATTCGCGGCCCCAGTCCGCATCACACGCGGGTTCGGCGCTGAGGCCGGCCGGAAGTTCCGCCATGATGCGCTCATCCACGTGCAGCCGGACCCCCGCGGCGGACAGGGCGGACAGTACGTCCGGCAGGGCTGTGGCGCCGCGGTGAACCAGCAGGGTTTCCACCGTGTTGCAGACACTGGGCCGCTGCGTCTTGGCATTGAGCACAATATCGACCGCCATTTTGGCAGGAGCGGATTCGTCTATGAAGATGTGAACGTTGCCCTCGCCCGTTTCGATGACGGGGACGGAAGCGTTGTTCAGTACGGATTGGATCAGGTCCCGCCCCCCGCGCGGAATCAGGACGTCAACCCGGCCACGGGCACGCATCAGAACATTCGCACCAGCGCGTCCATACCGGTCCACGCTTTGCACCGCGTTGGCCGGTAGTCCGGCCCGTTCGAGAGCGTCGCGGAGGATCCCGACCAGTGCTTCATTTGTGTCCGCCGCCGCGCTGCCACCCCGGAGAATCACGGCATTTCCACTCTTGAGCGCCAGACCCGCGATGTCCACGGTGACGTTGGGCCGCGCCTCGTAGATGGCAGCCACCACGCCCAACGGGACATTCACCTGGCACATGCGCAGCCCGTTGGGCAGGGTCTGCCCGCGGACCACGTTTCCGACCGGATCCGGCAGCGACGCGAGGTTTTCGAGCGCGTCGGACAGGGCAGCAACCCGGTCCGGCGTCAGCGTGAGCCGGTCCAGCATGGCTTCGGTTGTTCCGCTCTCCCGGCCCCGGGCAACGTCTCTGGCGTTCGCGGCCAGCACCGTGTCCTGGCGTTCCCGCAGGGCCGCAGCTATGGCCAGCAGCCCCTGGTCCTTCCAGGCACGGTTGGCGCGTGCCATCCGGCGCGACGCCGCTCGGGCGAGGTCCGCGACGGTATGCACCGCTTCGGTTACGCCTTGTTCCACAGCCAGCTCAGTCATGAAACAAGTTTAGGCCAAGGGCCGCCTAGAGCAGCACCAGATCGTCAACATGAACAACCTCGCGTTCATACTCCGGACCCAGCTGCAGCGCCAGTTCTTTGGTTCCGCGGCCCAGCATCTGCGGGAGCTCCGCAGCTGCGTAGTTCACCAGACCGCGCGCCACCACGGCACCGCGAAGATCAGCGAGGTCGACGGCGTCACCGGCCTCAAAGACGCCGCTCACGTTCGTTATGCCGGCGGGCAGCAGCGATTTGTGCCGCTCGCGCACGGCCTTGACGGCGCCGTCGTCGAGCGTCAAAGTGCCGCGGATATCCGCCAGATGCGCCAGCCAGAGCAGTCGCACCGGACGGCGCGCACCGTTGACACTGAACCAGGTTCCGACGTCTTCACCGGACAAGGCAGCGGCGGCGTTGGCGGCGGAGGTGACCAGCGCCGGTATTCCCGTATCCGCCGCGATCGAGGCCGCTTCGACCTTGGTGGCCATGCCCCCGGTGCCCAGACCGCCGGACCGGCCGATGGTAATGCCGGCAAGATCCGCCGGTCCGGCGACGTGGGCGATCCGCAGCGCACCGTGCTGAGGCGGCCCGTCGTAGAGCGCGTCAACGTCTGAGAGCAGGACCAGAGCCTCGGCCTTGATCAGATGGGCCACCAAAGCGGCAAGCCTGTCATTATCGCCAAAGCGGATCTCGTGCGTGGCCACGGTGTCGTTTTCGTTGACTATCGGCACCACGCCCAGATGCAGCAGCCGTTCCAGGGCCCGGTGCGCGTTGACGTGCTGCGTACGCCGGGTCAGGTCTTCGGCCGTCAACAGCACCTGGCTGACGGTGACACCGTGCGCGGCAAAGGCCTGGCTGTACCGTGCCATCAGGAG
>JBBSSN010000038.1:0-12475 GCA_038242035.1 Actinomycetales bacterium | reverse complement strand
GCGTCGGCAGTGAGCTCGGCCTGCCGGGCAATCACCTCCAGCTGGTCGGAGGCCCGCGCGGGAATACGCTCCAGCTTGTTCAGCGAGATTAGCTCCGCCGCTCCCGTGAGCTTTTCATTTGCCTCATTGAGGAAACGGGCCAGCGCAAACAGGTCCTCCCGGGGCAGCGGATTGATGAAGCTGGTCCGCATATGCGTCAACAGGGACACCAGAAGTTCACTCGACGCAGCTTCATGTTTGCGCATCTGCTCGGTCAATGGCTCAAAGTCCGTCGCCGGAGCTCCCAGCAACTCGGACAGCGTCTGCACGCTGCTGACAATCTCCTGGGCCATCCCGGCCAGAATGCGCAGCCCTGTTTTTTCCTGCGGGAACAGGCGCAGCTTCACGATAGGTCCCCTCCCGGATTGAGCCGATGGTTGCAGCGGCCGAATGGGCCGTGCAAGGACCTGGCTTTACTTCGCTGGCGGGTGACCGCGTTGACGCACAAAGGTGGTGCCGGACTGGGAGCGCCTCTCGGCGTTAGGCCGCTCTAGGCGGCTAAAAGATGGAGCCCGGGGGTTCCGCAGTCCGGCACCTACTTCAGTGTTCTACTTCGTCGAAGCTGTGTCAACAGGACACTCCATACGCCTGTCTGCTGCTAATCCAGTTCGCCGCGGCGCCAGGAGCCAGCGGCCTGCTCCAGGTCCTCGGCCGTTCGGATCAGTTGGCCGGCGTTGCGGGTCAACCGGTCCGCGTGCGCGCCGTCTGCGTGTTCGCGCTCATCCGCAATGCGGGACTGGCCCAGCGCCACCACCCGGCAGAACGCTGCCGAGCGTTCCAGCGCAACGTCGAATTCGCCGTCGAACGCCCCGGACAGGATGGCATCAGCCATCGTCTTGAGCTCATCCGCACCCGGCGGTTCGGCAACCCCGGCCACGGCACGGGATACCTGTGCAGTGTCCTGGCCGGCCCGGAAATAGACCGAAATACGCTCCGGGTCCTGCTGCATGGCGGCACGGAGGGCGTAGAGCCGCCACAGGGCCCCGGGCAGTGAGCGCGCCGGACTCTGCGCCCACAATTCCGCGATCGCCTCGAGACCTTGCTTGTCGGCGAGTTTGACCAGCCGCTTTGTGACCGCCGGATCGTCGCTTTCCCGCCCGCGGTTTACGAGTGCCTGCGCGGCGAGGTGAGCTGCCTCCGATACCCGGGCGGGGTCCGGGCCGCCGGCAAAAGGCTCGAAGTCCGCAGGGGTGAACAGCTTGGGCTTATGCTGCCGTGGAGGTTGGGAACCCGGTGTTGCACTCATCCCACGAGACTACTCCTGTGCCTCGGACGGGTCGAGAACGCCTGCCCCGGACCGGTGGAAAACGCCTGCCCCGGACGGGTGGAAAATGACCACGATTCCCGGCGGCGCGGTGTGTGCGCTATTGTAGAAAAGCGTTCGCCGCAGCAAGCGGTGCGCACTGGTGAGGGCCTTTAGCTCAGTTGGTAGAGCATCGGACTTTTAATCCGTGGGTCATGGGTTCGAGCCCCATAGGGCCCACCAGTACTGCAGGTCAGGAGCTTATAGCTGCTGGCCTGCAGTCGTTTTAACTGCCCCCATTTGCGGCCGACGCAGCCCGGTGGGTCCTCCTGCAAGTCCTGACTAAAGGGGCACGGGTGCCGGGGAGGGCATTGACCAAACGCGGCCGAAGTATTCCAATGGAAGTAGCGGGATCAGACCCCCGGCCGGAGGTGGCTCAGTGTCCGTACTTGTAATGGGACTCATTCAACTGCTCTGTTGTGCCGTGGTAGCCGGAGTCAGTGCGGCCGTCATAGTTTATGCGCTGCGACAGGAATTGCGCCGGGACGGCGGCCCGCGCGGCGATGCGCTCTTCTGGCACGGATTCCTGGGTCTGGCGTTTGTGTTGCCCGCGGTAATCATCCCGGCTGTGGTGAACCCGGTGGCCGGCGCAGCGCTGCTGCTGGTGACGGTAACGGTTGGCGCGTGGGCGTACCGCGGCACGCCATGGCTGGATGATCGACGGCGCCGGCGCTCGGGCAGACGGGCGGATCTGCGCGGCTTTGGCGCATTGGCCAGCCGGCACGATGCGGTTCTAACGCGCTGGAGCGGTTATGAACTGGATCCGGCCAAGATGATCGATTATCCGGATCTATCCGATGTCCGCCGGGCTGAGACGGCCGCGTTGATCCGGACCATGCGGGAGGCCGCGATCCTGCGCAGGGGTGTTCGTGCTGCGGGCGGGCGCGGCCTTGACCGTGGGCGTGCTGATTCGGCCGGTGCGGATTATGCCGTTGCCGTCACCCGGCTCGAAGAGCGGCTGGTGGATGCGGAGCTGGCCGCCGGGGTGCCCCGCCCCGAGCCGGTCAGCGCGGCGCAACCGGCACCGGCCGCGGCGCCTCGTGCCGCCGTCGCCCGTCCCGCGACCGTTCCGTCATGGGCAGGCTGGGGCGATCCGGAGCGGGGATTGCCAGCACGGAACGGCCGTGCCAAGGTCGAGATATGACTGACACGGCCGAGACATTCCACAACGACGTGACCATGCTGCGCAATGATGCGGAGCACCAATATGAACTGCGGGTGAGTGGGGAGCTGGCCAGCGTGGCGCAGTTCCGTGAGCTGCCCGGCCACGTGGATTTCACGCATACGGAAACCTTGGATCCGGCCCGCGGGAAAGGTATGGCGAAAGTCCTGGCCCGCTACGCCCTCGACGACGTTTCCGCCTCCGGCAAGCGGATCATCCCGCACTGCTCCTTTATCGCCGGGTTTCTGCGCCGTCATGAGGACTACGCCCAGATTACGGACTGGCCGGAGACGGACTGATTCAGCGGCTGCGGGCGGCCCTTCGGCACAGGCCAGGATCCCTGCGTAGCATGGAGGAATGACTGACGCTGGGAATAACGGAACTGCATTGATCACGGGTGCGACTGCGGGACTGGGCGCAGAGTTCGCTCAACAGCTGGGAGCAAAACGGCATAACCTGGTGCTCGTGGCCCGGGACACCGCCCGGCTGGAAGCCAAGGCCGTCCGGTTGCGCCAGGGCTTTGCCATCGATGTGGAAGTTATTTCCGCGGACCTGCAGACGGCATCGGGCGTCGCCGCAGTTGCAGCGCGGTTGGCGCAACAGCAAAAGCCGGTGACGGTGTTGGTGAACAACGCCGGCTATGGTCTGGCGAAGCCGTTTGAGCAGAACACGATGCAGCAGGAAGTTGACCAGCTGAGCATCCTGGTCAGCACGCCGATGCAGCTTATGCACGCTGCCGTGGAACCCATGCTGGCGCGTGGCCAGGGAATAATCATCAACGTGGCCAGCATGGCCGGCTTCATCCCCCGCGGCACTTATGGAGCGTCGAAGGCCTGGATCATCAGCTTCAGCAAATGGGCGAACGTCAATTACGGACCGCGGGGAGTCCACGTAACTGCCGTGTGTCCGGGCTTTGTCCATACCGAGTTCCATCAGCGGATGGGCGCCTCGACGCTGAGGATTCCGGGCTGGATGTGGTTGGATGCCGATCGCGTGGTGCGTGAGGGGCTGGCGGCCGCCTGGATTGGGAAAAGCGTGTCCGTGCCGTCCCAGCGCTACGCGGTGCTGGCCTCGCTCAGTAAGTTCCTGCCCGAAAGGCTAGGTGCCGCTGCCGGAAAGCGCGGACGCTAGGCAGTGCCCGAACCGCCCCAGGCGACCGTGTCCAGCGCGAGGTTCACGCCTCAGGATGTGAACCCGCAGCCTTGTAACTGTCGTCGAAGGGCATCTTGTTCACGTCAACATGCGGATTCTCATCCTGACCGGCCACCAGGGCATGGGCCTCCGCCGCGGTATCCACGCTGGGCATGGAACCGGGCAGCGGACGGCGGGCGGATTCCCGCAGGAAGAAGATGGCAACTGCCCCGATAATCGAGGTCACCATGAGGTAGTACGCCGGCATCATGTCGTTGCCGGAAAGCTCGATGAGCCCCTGAATGATAAAGGGTGCGGTACCCCCGAAGACGGCCACTGAAATGTTGTAAGAGATCCCCATCCCGCCGTAGCGGCTGGCAGTGGGGAAGATGGCCGGCAGCGCCGATGCCAGCGTCGGGACGAAGAACGTCACGGGAAAAGCAATGAGCGCCAGCCCCACCAGCGTGGACCAGATATCACCGATGGCGATCATCAGGAAGGCCGGAACGACCAAGACTACGGTGCTCACCGCGCCCATCCAGAGCACCGGGCGCCGCCCGATCCGGTCGGACAGCTTGCCGGTCAAAGGAATACACACCGCCATCGCCACGAGCACAGGGATGGTCAGCAGGGTCCCGTGCAACGGATCGTACCCCTTGGCTTCGTTCAGATACGTGGGCATGTAGGAAGTGAGGGTGTAACCGAGTGTATTGGCCGCGGCGGTGAGAATGATCGCCAGCAGTATCTGGCGCCAGTAGGCCTTCACCACGCCGACGGGGCCCTTGACGGCGTTCTCATCCTTCGCCGCCGCGCCACTGGAAACGGCGGCCTGTTCATCGAGGGTCGCCTGAAACTGCGGGGATTCCTCAATCTTGTTCCGGAAGTAGATGGCGATCAGGCCCAGCGGCCCCGCTGCCAGGAACGGCACGCGCCAGCCCCACTGCTCCATGGCGGGCTGTCCGAAAATTATCTGCATGGCGGACACCAGCGACGCGCCAACAGCAAAGCCGATGTAACTTCCCATGTCCAGGAAGCTGGCAAAGAAACCGCGGCGCCTATCCGGTGCATACTCACTGACAAACGTTGTGGCACCGGCGTATTCCCCGCCGGTGGAGAATCCCTGGATGAGTTTGAGGATCACCAGCAGCACCGCAGCCCAGATGCCGATCAGCGAATAGGCCGGCAGCAGACCCACGACAAATGTGGAGGCCGCCATGATCAGCAGTGTGGTGGCCAGCACCTTCTGCCGCCCGATCTTGTCTCCCAGCCAGCCGAAGACCACGCCGCCCAGCGGCCGCGCGAAGAACGTGGCGGCAAAGGTGCCGAGCAAAAACAGGGTCTGTACGGCGGGGTCCGCCTTGGGCAGGAAAACCGGCCCCATCGTGGTGATCAGATAGCCGAAAACGCCGATGTCGTACCATTCCATCGTGTTGCCGACGATGGTTCCGCGCACCGCTTTACGCAGCATCGGCTGGTCCACGATGTTGATGTGCCCGAATGCGAGCCGGCGATTCTTCAGCGGTGATTCCAGGGTGCGTGCCCGCATAGCACTCGCTCCGGCATCTGCACCCGGCCCGGTTCTTGGCTGATCTTTGGGCATCTGAGCTCCCCGATACGTCCAATGCCTGTCCCCGGCAGGCGGCTGCCGCGTGTGGGGCAGACACTTGATGTTATTCCGCAGGAGGCGAAAGGGGCAATGATTCCGCGCTGATTTTCGGTTGCGTTAAGGCCAATGACGACGACGGCGGCCCGCATCGTAAGGTGCGGGCCGCCGTAATTTGTCTTGCCGCCGTCGTCGGATGCGGCCACAAAGGGCAACTGTCAGCCGACAAGAGTCGTTTCGGGAATACCCTTACCCGGAGTTGCCGGTTCGTAGGTTTCATCGAACGGCATCTGGGCCAGATCCAGATCGGGGTTCCCGTCCTGTCCGGCCACGAGCGCGTGTGCTTCCTCGGCGGAAGCGACGCTGGGCATCGAGCCAGGCAGCGGCCTGCCCGCGGATTCCTTCAGGAAGAAAATGGCTCCGGCGCCGACGGCCGAGGTCACCATCAGGTAATACGCCGGCATCATGTCGTTTCCAGTGAGCGCAATCAGACCCTTGAGGATAAACGGGGTAGTTCCGCCGAAGATGGCCACCGAGAAGTTGTAGGCGATGCCCATGCCGCCGTAGCGGCTGGCGGTCGGAAACAGCGCCGGCAGGGCCGAGGCCAGGTTTGCCACGTAGAACGTCACCGGGAACGCAACGAGCGCCAGGCCCAGCAGGGTGGACCAGACATCGCCTATGCCGATGAGCATGAACGCGGGGATGGCCAAGATCACCGTGCTGATGGCGCCGGTCCACAACACCGGGCGGCGGCCGATCTGGTCGGAGAGCCTGCCGGTCAGCGGAATACACACCGCCATGATCACCAGCACTGGAATCGTGAGAATCGTGCCGTGCAGCTCGTCGTAGCCCTTGGACTCCGTCAGGTACGTCGGCATATAGGACGTCAGGGCATAGCCCACCGTGTTGGCCGCCGCGACGAGGATCATGGCCAGGACAATCTGCCGCCAGTACGCCTTGAGGATTCCGAGCGGGCCCTTGGCGGCGTCGGCATCGGCGGCCTGGGCGCCCTTGGACTCGGCCGCTTGTGCGTCGAGGGTGGCCTGGAACTGAGGGGATTCCTCAATCTTGTTCCGGAAGTGAATGGCGATCAGGCCCAGCGGGCCCGCCAGCAGGAACGGCACGCGCCAGCCCCAGGATTCCATCGCGTCCTGACCGATGATCAGGTGCATGACGGATACCAGGGCGGCGCCGGCGGCGAAGCCGATGTAGCTGCCCATGTCCAGGAAACTGGCGAAGAACCCCCGGCGTTTATCCGGTGCGTATTCGCTCACAAACGTGGTGGCACCGGCGTACTCGCCACCGGTGGAGAACCCCTGGATCAGCTTGACCAGCACCAGCAGCACGGCGGCCCAGATGCCGATCTGCGCATACCCGGGAATCAGTCCCAGGGCGAAGGTTGATGCCGCCATGATCAGCAGCGTAGTGGACAGCACCTTCTGCCGCCCGATCTTGTCTCCCAGCCAGCCGAAGATGATGCCGCCCAGCGGGCGGGCGATGAACGTGGCGGCGAAGGTTCCCAGCAGAAACAGCGTCTGTACGGTCTGGTCGGATTTGGGCAGAAAAACAGGGCCCATCGTGGTGACAAGATAGCCGAATACACCAACGTCATACCATTCCATCGTGTTGCCGACGATGGTGCCGTTGATGGCTTTTCTGAGCATCGGTTTATTCACGACGTTTACGTCCCCGACGGCCAGACGCCGGTTTTTTAGCCGGGGAAGCCGTGCAGGGCGGGATTGCTTTTTGGTGTCCCGGACACCGTAATTTGAGTCGTTCGAACTTAGGTCTATGGGCATTTGGTCATCTCTCGTGGAGGTCATTTGCTTGCGACGTGTTGCTGCCGCACTCGGGGCAGACCTTCAATTTTACACGAATCCGCGTTATAACCCCAGCGAGCGCCCCGATCTGGTGTCACTGCGGCTAGGCGTCGTGGTCCGTCTCGAGGATCCGTACCAGGGTCTCGAGCGCCTCGTCCGCGCCGTCGCCATCGGCGCGGAGCAGCACAACATCGCCGTGCGCTGCTCCCAGACCCATCAGCGAGAGGATGCTGCTGGCGTCCAAGGCATCCTCTGCCGGTTCCCCCTGCATCGAGATGGTGACGTCTACCGGGAGCTCGGCTGCGGCTTCGACAAAGATGGCGGCGGGCCGGGCATGCAGACCCACGCGGCTGGCAATGGTGGCGGTACGTTCTTTCATGGTGAGCTCCTGCATTCTGCGGTGGTTTCAGCGGCTACTGGACAATGAGTGGGGTAATGCATCGTTGCTAATTGTTATTTGTCGTTGTTTACAGTCCAAGCTGGTCGAGGAGCGGCAGCTGTTCCCGGACCGCCGAGCGAGCCTGCGCGGCGCTTGGTGCTTCGAGGGCCAGCGTCGCAAGGGTGCGGGCGCGTTCGCGGGTAACGCTGCGCAGAACCGCGCTTACGGCTGGCAGCGCGCGCGCGGTCATGGACAGCGAGCTCACGCCCAGACCTACCAGTACGACGGCGAGGGCCGGGTCTGCGGCTGCCTCGCCGCAGACGCCCACGGGCTTTCCGGCGCCGCCGTCGACCGTGGCTTTCACCAGGATCAGGACCGCGGGCTGCCACGGATCGTTCAGGGCGGCCAGCGGCCCCAATTGGCGGTCCGCGGCCATGGTGTACTGCGTCAAATCATTGGTGCCGATGCTGGCGAAGTCCACGTGCGCCAGCAGCGCCGCGGCCGTCAGCGCCGCGGCAGGAACCTCCACCATGACGCCCGGCGCGCTGAGGCCGTTCGCCCGGCACAGGGACGCGAATTCCGCTGCCTCGGCAGGAGTGGAGATCATCGGCGCCATCACCTGGACGTCGGCGGACGAATCGTTGGCCGCGGCGGCGATTGCCTGCAGCTGCCGCTCCAACACCCCCGGCGAGGTGAGATTGGTCCGGTAGCCGCGCACGCCCAGAGCGGGGTTTGGTTCGGTGGAATCGGTCAGGAAGGGCAGCGGCTTGTCCGCGCCGGCGTCGAGGGTGCGGATCACCACCTTTTTCCCGGCGAACGCGTCAAATACGCCGCGGTATTCCGCAGCCTGTTCTGCATGGGAGGGCTCCGCATCGCGGCCCAGGAAGCAGAATTCGGTGCGGAGCAGCCCTACGCCCTCGGCGCCGGCGGCCGCCGCGGCCAAGGCGTCCTTCGTTCCGCCGACGTTGGCCAGCAGCGGCACGGCCGAGCCGTCCGCCAGCTGGCCGCAACCGTCAAATACGGCAGGCCCGGTGGCGTCGCTGGCCCATTGCGTGGCCTTGTCTTTCAAAGCGGCGTCCGGGTCTGAGGCGACCATGCCGGCCGCACCGTCCACGTAAAGCAAGGTGCCATCCATCAGTTCCGTCACGCCTGCTGCGGCCACCACCGCCGGCAGTCCCAGCGCGCGGGCAATGATGGCAGTGTGCGACTGCGGGCCGCCTCCGGCCGTTACGAGCGCCAGCACCTTGGCCGGATCCAGCGTGGCGGTGTCCGCCGGCGCAAGGTCTTCGGCGAGCAGGATGAAGGGCTCCGGGGCGTCCGGGATGCCGGGAGCCGGCACACCGCGCAGCGCGGCCACTATCCGGGCCCTGACGTCGTAGACATCATGGGAACGTTCGGCCATGTATCCGCCCAGATTCAACAGCATGGTGGCAACTCCCTCGGCTGCTTCCCAGACCGCCCGCTCCGCCGAGGCGCCGCCGTCGATCATTTTAACTGCGGCTTTGAGCAGCATTGGGTCCGCCGCCATCAGCGCAGTGGCCTCAAGGACGGCTTTGGCGTCCGTGCCGGCACGCTCGGCGCGGTGTTTAAGCTCTGCCTGAACCGTTTTTGCCGCCGCACGCAGCGCCACCGCCGCTGCCTCCGCGGTGGTTCCCGGGTCCAGCCGTTCGCCCGCCGCGGGAGCGGGAACCGCCGGCGGCATCAGGCGCACCGGTCCGATCACGCGCCCGGGCGTTACCCCGACTCCGTTGAAGGTTTTCATGCTGTTACCCCCTGCTTGTCCGCCGGTGCCGGTACCGCCCCGGTTCCTGCAACCGTAGCCGCAACAGGAGCTTTGACACCATCAGCAGCCGAGGCGTCCGGGCTGCGCACGGCCCAGCGTTTCAGCGCCAGCACCACCAGCGCGGTCACTACCATCCCGGCCAGGATGGAAACGATGAACATCACCAGATTGCCGATGGCGAAGAAAACGAAGATACCTCCGTGCGGGGCCTGCGAGGTGACACCGGTCGCCATGCACAGCGCCCCGGTGACAGCTCCGCCGAGCATGCTGGCCGGGATGACCCGCAGCGGATCCGCTGCAGCGAACGGGATGGCACCTTCGGAGATGAAGGAGGCACCCAGCAGCCAGGCGGCTTTTCCGTTCTCGCGCTCCGCGAGGCTAAAGCGGCTCTTGTCCAGCGCCGTAGCGAGTGCCATGGCCAGTGGCGGGACCATGCCGGCGGCCATCACCGTGGCCATGATCTGCCACGGAGCCTGGTTGGCAGCGGTGCCGGCGCCCAGGCCGGCGACGGCGAAGGAGTAAGCAACTTTGTTGACCGGACCACCCAGATCAAAGCACATCATCAGACCCAAAATGATCCCCAGGACCACGGCGGAGGTGCCGGTCATCCCGGACAGCCAGCTGTTCAGTCCCGTGGTGAGCCAGGCGATCGGGGCACCGAGTACGAGAAACAGCAGGCCCGAAGCCACGATGGAGGCCAGCAGGGGGATGATCACCACGGGCATCAGCCCGCGCAGCCAACGCGGTACGGGCCAGCTGCCGATCCAATGCGCGATGAACCCGGCCAGCAACCCGCCGACCAGGCCGCCCAGGAAGCCGGCACCCATAAACAGGGCGACGGCGCCGGCGGTAAAACCGGGCGCGATGCCCGGACGATCAGCGATGCCGTAGGCGATGTAGCCCGCCAAAGCCGGAACCAGGAAGGCCAGCGAGAGGCTGCCGATCTTAAACGCGACGGCGCCAAGGTAGATGTGCAGTCCGCCGTCGGGCAGGTTGGTGAGACTGTTGGCCAGCACCACCTTGTCCGCAATGGTGCTGATCGTATAGCCGCCGAGCAGGAAGCCCAGCGCCATCAGCAGGCCGCCGCCGGCGACGAACGGGATCATGTAGCTGACACCGGTCAGCAGCGCCTTCTTCAGCTTCTGGCCGAGGTGCTCGCCGGAGGCCTCCGCATCGTGTTCGGCCTGCTCCTCGGCGCCGAAATGCGGCACCCGGCGCGCATTGGGATTGTCCGCCGCGGCCAGAGCCTCCCGGACCATCGCGGCCGGTTCATCGATACCGCGCTTGACGGGGGCGTTAATGACCGGCTTTCCGGCGAAGCGCTCCTTGCCGCGGACATCGACGTCGACGGCGAAGATCACCGCATCTGCCGCGGCTATAACGGCCGGGTCCAGTGGGGTGACGGCGCCGGAGCCCTGCGTTTCCACCTGCAGTTCAACACCGGCCTCCTTGGCTGCGGCGACCAGCGAATCGGCCGCCATGTAGGTGTGGGCGATGCCGGTGGGGCAGGCCGTGACGGCGATCAGACGGCGTGGTCCGCTCTTTGTCGAGGACGGAACTCCGCCGGTGTTGGGGGAAAGCGTTGCAGCAGGGGCAGTTGCAGCCGCAGGGGCAGTTGCAGCCGCAGTTGCTGGGGAAGCTGCTGGCTTATCCGCGATGGCGCCCTCGACCAGGGCCACTATCTCATCGGCGGACGATGCTGCGCGCAGGGCAGCGGTGAAGTCCTTTTTTATCAGCGACCGGGCCAGTTTGGAGAGCAGCCGCAGGTGTTCCTGGTCCGCACCCTCGGGAGCAGCGATGAAGAAAATCAGATCAGCCGGACCATCCTTGGCGCCAAAGGGAACGGCCGGAGCCAGCCGGGCCATGGCCAGCGTTGGTTCGATCACGGCCGCAGAGCGGCAGTGCGGGATGGCGATGCCGCCGGGAATGCCCGTAGATGTTTTTTGTTCCCGCGCCAGCGCGTCGGCGTAAAGACCTTCGACTTCGCTGGCCCGGCCGGTGGCCGCGATCCGCTCGGCCAGGCGGCGGATCACGGCGGCGGGTTCAGCCCCCAGATCCGCATCGAGGGCGACCAGCTCCGGGGTGATTAGTGCAGTCATTTCAGTTCTCCTTGGCATCGGACAGGACCGTGACGGACACGGCAGCGGGATGGGTTTGGGACAATGCCGGAACGGTGGATCCCGGCAGAGCGGCGGCGGCAGCCCCATGGGCCACCGCCTGCTGCAGGCTTTGCGGGCAGGTGGCACCGGCTGCTTGGCTCAACAGATAGCCGGCCAGCGCGGAATCGCCCGCGCCGACAGTGCTTCGCGCAATAATTTTCGGGCTGCGGGCAAGCCAGCTGCCCTCTGGGGTCACCAGCACGGCGCCCTTGGAGCCCAGCGTGGCCAGTACGGCTCCCACGCCCGCGTCCACCAACGTTGCTGCGGCTTTGATAGCCAGCAGGGGATCGGCTTCCAGGCGATACGGGTCCGGGAAACCTGTCAGCTCCGCCAGTTCCTCGGCGTTGGGCTTGACGACATCCGGGAGCGAGGCGCCAGGTCCGGCCAACGCGGCCGCCAGCGGAGCGCCGGATGAATCGATGGCGATCCGCGGGGCCGCTGGACCGAAGGCCGAGCGCACAGCCATGGTCAGTTGGGCGTAGAAATTCACCGGTATGCCGGGTGGCAGCGACCCGGCCAGGACCAGCCAGCTGGCGCCTTTGGAATTGTCGATTACCAGCTGCAGCAGGGCGCGCTGCTGCGCTTCGGCAATGACCGGCCCGGGCTCGTTGAGCTTGGTGGTGGTGCCGTCGGGCTCGGTAATGGTGATATTGCTGCGCAGGGCAGCACCCAGCTGCAGGCCGTGATGCGGAATCCCGAGCGTCCGCAGCGCAACCAGCACGGCGTCGTCGTAGTCCCCGGGCAGGAGCGCCAGACAATCCACCCCGGAGGCAAAAAGCACCCGGGCAATGTTGACGCCCTTTCCGCCAGGTTCCTGGTGGGCGCCGCCGGCGCGCTGAACTTCGCCTCGGGCCAGCGGCGCGGTCAGTTCAATGGTCCGGTCCAGACTGGGATTAGGAGTCACCGTGACAATCATGCGATCACCAGCTCGACGTCTGCCGCGGCAAGGGCCGCAATAAGATCTTCGGCCGGCCGGGCATCGGTGATGAGCGTGTCAATTTCCCGCAGGGCAGCGAACCGCACCAGGGTTTCTTCGCCGAGCTTCGAGGAGTCGGCCAGAGCCACCACCCGGCGCGCGGAGCGGACAATGGCCGTC
>JBBSSN010000037.1:0-12943 GCA_038242035.1 Actinomycetales bacterium | reverse complement strand
GTTTGCCATTATTGCCGTGGCCCTGATCTCGGGCTCCATTGCGGACCGGGCCAAGTTCGGCGCGTGGATGCTCTTTGCTGCCGTCTGGGTCACGGTGGTCTACTTCCCGGTGGCGCACTGGGTCTTCGATTTCAACAAGGACGCGGCGGGCCATCCAACCGGAGGCTGGTTGGGCCAGGGACTGGGAGTTATTGACTTCGCCGGGGGTACCGCAGTCCACATCAATGCGGGCGCTGCCGCCCTTGCCCTGGCGCTGGTGCTGGGCAAGCGAAAGGGCTTCGGCAAGGACCCGAGCCACCGTCCGCACAACCTGCCGTTGGTGATGCTCGGCGCCGGCTTGCTGTGGTTCGGCTGGTTCGGCTTCAATGCCGGCTCTGCCCTGGGCGCGAATGCCGTGGCCGGTTACGCCTGGATCAACACGCTGGCTGCACCCGCTGCGGCCACGATGGGCTGGCTGCTGGTGGAGCGGCTGCGGGATGGTCATGCAACGTCCCTGGGGGCCGCATCGGGTGCAGTAGCCGGGCTGGTGGCCATTACTCCGGCGTGTTCGGCGCTGACACCAATGTGGTCATTGGGCCTTGGCCTGCTGGCCGGTGTGGTCTGCGCCCTGGCCGTGGGACTGAAATTCAGGTTCGGCTATGACGATTCCCTCGACGTGGTGGGCGTGCACCTGGTAGGCGGACTCGTCGGAACGCTTTTCATCGGACTGGCGGCAAGTCCCGGTGCGCCGGCGGCCGGTACCGGTCTGCTGTACGGCGGCGGCTTCGAGCTCCTGGGCAAACAGGCCATTGGGTCCTTCGCCGTGCTGCTGTACTCCTTTGTGCTGGCCTTTGTCATCGGCTGGACTATCAATAAGACCATGGGCTTCCGCGTTCCGCCGGAGCATGAACTCGAAGGTATCGACGTGAGCGTGCATGCGGAAACGGCCTATGACTTCGGCGGCCGGGTGGGAGGAGCCTTTCAGCCCATCGAGGAAGCATGGACCCTGCACGCCACGGTTCACGGCGGAGGACACGCAGCGCAGACCAGCATGCGAGAGAATTCAAAGGTGGAAGCATGAAACTCATCACTGCGATCATTCGCCCGGACAAGCTCGACGACGTCCGCGGCGGCCTGGAGAGCTACGGCGTGCAGGGACTGACCATCAGCGGGGCCCATGGCTACGGCCGACAGCGCGGCCACACGGAGGTATACCGCGGAGCCGAGTACACGGTGGATCTGCATCCGAAGGTCCGGATCGAGGTGCTGGCCACGGACGAGCAGGTGGATGATCTGGTGGATGTGATCGTGGCCAATTCCAACACCGGCCGTGCGGGGGACGGGAAGGTGTGGACGGTTGACGTCCGCGAAGCGGTCCGCGTCCGCACCGGAGAACGCGGAGCGGCCGCGGTTTAGACCGGGAACGTCCGGAACACTTCGGCTAGCCTGCCGGGACCTGCCGGGACCTGCCGGGACCTGCCGGGACCGGTGCCTTAGTGCGAGGTAGCCCAGTCCTCGGGCCCGTCGGACCCGGCGGCATACTCCTGCAGCGGCACCTTATTGGCCCGCCAGGCCTGCAGCGTCGGGTCCACAATCCGCCAGCACTGTTCGGCGGTGTCCCCGCGGACGGAGAGCAGCGGGTCGCCGTTGAGTACGCCGTCCAGGACCTCGCCGTAGGGGAGCAGGTCATCGCCGGCAAGCTCGGCATCCAGGCAGACGCGGTTCAGCGTGAAGAGATCGCCGGGGCCATTGACGTCAATGTCCAGCTTGAGGTTGTCCGGTCCGAAGCCAATGTGCAGCCGAGTGGGCATGTCCACGCCCTTAAATCCGATGGGCAGGTGCGGCACCGGCTTGAAGGTGATGACGGCCTCCTTGCGGGGCTTACCCAGCGCCTTGCCCGAGCGCAGGATGAACGGCACCGAGGCCCAACGCCAGCTGTCCACCCGAACCTCAAGTTCCGCGAGCGTCTCGGCCTCCTTGGCCGGATCTATCCCTTCTTCCTCCGTGTAGCCGGGCACTTTCCGGGACCCGATTTTCCCGGCGGTGTAGCGGGCCCGCCGGGTACTGGCCGTGAAATCGGAACTCACCGAGCTGGCCCGCAGCACCGCGGCGACGCCGTCGCGTACGTCGCGTTCACCCAGTGTGGCGGGCGGTTCCATCGCGATGATGGCCATAATCTGCAGCAGATGGCTTTGGATCATGTCCCGCAGGGCCCCGGCGCGGTCGTAGTAGCGGGCACGGTTTTCCAGGGCGAGAGCCTCATCAAAAATGATCTCGACCTTCTCGACGTTGTTGCTGTTCCACAACGGCTCGAGCAAACGGTTGGCAAAGCGCAGCCCCAGAATATTCAAGACCGTGGATTTGCCGAGAAAGTGGTCCACCCGGTGTATGTGGTCCTCGGGCACCAACCGGGCCAGCGTCCCGTTCAGGGCGCGGGCGGATTCCTCATCCGACCCGAAGGGCTTCTCCATCACCAGCCGGGTTCCGGCGGGGAGGTCGTCAGCGTCGAGCACTTCACACGCCTTTTGGCTGACTGCCGGCGGCAGCGCGAAGTAGACGGCAATGGGTGCGGTCAGGGTGGCAAGAAGCTTGGCGAGCTGACCCTTGGCTGTCACATCCACCAGGTGGTACGAGCTGGATTTCTGCGCGGACGCCAACGCGGGCTTCCCCCCGGGAACAGCGGACGTGGCCGCATCATCGAAGACCTCAGACACCCTGCTCTGCCATTGTTCCTGGGACCAGTCGTCATTGCCCGCTCCGGCCACGGTAATACCGTCCGCCCGCCCGGCGGCAATGAGCCTGGCTACCCCGGGCAGCAGGAGGCGGCCGGTGAGGTCCCCGGAAGCGCCCAGGATCAGCAGGGTCTTGGTGGCGCCGTCGTCGTTGGTTGCTTTGCCGGCCCGGCTGGTCGTGGTTCCGGCCGGGGCAGCGGATGTGGTCGCGGTCTTGGCAGCAGTCATTTTTTCAGCATGCCATTGAATGCCGAAAATTTCAGCCCCGACAGCCGGAACGCGTTCGGTAACCGGAGTGCGGCGCATGCCTTGGTATCCTAGATAGTTGAGTCCGCGTGATGTGGACCCACAGACTTTTGAACCCGAAGTTATCGCCACTGAGAAAGAAGTACCTGCCGCGTGTTCAACTCCTTATCTGACCGGCTGACAGCGACTTTCAAGAACCTGCGCGGCAAGGGCCGCCTGACCGAGGCCGACGTCGACGCCACCGTGCGGGAAATCCGCCGCGCCCTCCTCGATGCGGACGTCGCCGTCCCGGTGGTGCGCGAATTTACGGCGAAGGTCCGCGAGCGGGCGCTTGGCGCGGAGGTCAATGCGGCGCTGAACCCGGGCCAGCAGATCGTGAAGATCGTCAACGAGGAGCTGGTGGTGATCCTGGGCGGCCAGACGCGCCGGATCCGGCTGGCCAAGAATCCACCGACGGTCATCATGCTGGCAGGTCTGCAGGGCGCGGGTAAGACGACGCTGGCAGGGAAGCTGTCAAAGTGGCTCAAGGGGCAGGGCCACAGCCCGCTGTTGGTGGCTGCGGATCTGCAGCGGCCGAACGCCGTCAAGCAGCTGCAGGTCAATGGCGAGCGCGCCGGAGTTCCGGTCTTCGCACCGCACCCGGGTGTCAGCTCCGAGTTTGAGTCCGCCACCGGCGACCCGGTCGCCGTCGCCCGCGCCGGTATTGCCGAAGCGCGCGCCAAGCTGCACGACGTCGTCATTGTTGACACGGCAGGCCGGTTGGGCGTGGACGCCGAGCTGATGCAGCAGGCGGCCGATATCCGCGCCGCCATTTCGCCGGACGAAGTCCTGTTCGTGATCGATGCCATGATCGGCCAGGATGCGGTGACTACCGCGCGGGCGTTCGATGAGGGCGTGAACTTTACCGGAGTTGTCCTCACGAAGCTCGACGGCGACGCCCGCGGAGGTGCGGCGCTGTCCGTTGCGTCGGTCACCGGTAAGCCCGTCATGTTTGCCTCGACCGGCGAGGGCCTGGATGACTTCGAACTCTTCCACCCGGATCGGATGGCCGGGCGCATCCTGGATATGGGTGACGTTCTCACCCTGATCGAGCAGGCCGAGAAGAACTGGGACAAGGACGAAGCGGCCCGGATGGCGCAGAAGTTCGCCGACCAGGAGGACTTCACCCTCGACGATTTCCTGGCCCAGATGCAGCAGATCCGCAATATGGGTTCGATGAAGAAAATGCTGATGATGATGCCCGGTGCGGCGAGCATGCGCCAGCAGCTGGAGAACTTCGATGAACGCGAAATTGACCGGGTGGAGGCCATTGTCCGCTCGATGACACCGCACGAGCGGTTGGCGCCGAAGATCATCAACGGGTCCCGCAGGGCCCGGATCGCCCGCGGTTCCGGCGTCCAGGTCTCCGAGGTCAATGGATTGCTGGAGCGGTTTGGCCAGGCGCAGAAGATGATGAAGAAAATGGCGCAGGGCGGCGGTATCCCGGGGATGCCCGGGATGTCAGGGGCCGGGGGTGGTGCGCGTAAGAGCGGGAAGAGCGCACCGAAGAAGAAAGCGCGCTCGGGCAACCCGGCCAAGGCGGCCCAGCAGCTGCGCGAGGCGGAGGAGAAACGCGCCAGCACGGCGAAGTCCCTCCCCGCCGGCGCGGCGTTTGGCCAGCAGGGTGCGGAGGGCTTTGACCCGTCGTCGCTGAATCTGCCCAAGGGCTTCGACAAGTTCCTGAAATAACTTGGACTCATGACGCTCGAACGGATCGTTTTTGTCCATGGCTCCGACACGTTCGGTGCAGCCGCGTGGCCACGCCAGCACGGCCTGGCCCTTGATTACGATGCACTCTTCGTCAAGCGGCTCGGCTTTGACGCCACGGCGCAGCCGGTTCCGTCGGATTTCCTCACCGACCGGGACATTGTGCTGGATGCCTTGGGCGACGGCGGACATGTCGTTGCCCATGCCCAGGGTGCCATTGCGGCAATGCTCGCAGCCGTGCAGGAACCCGGGTTGGTCCGGTCGCTGGTGCTGGTGGAACCGGACTCGCTGTCCCTGACGGCGGATCTGCCCGCCACGGCGGCCCACCGGAGCCTGTTGGAACCGTTGTATTCGCGTCGTCTGGAGATGACGGACGAGGATTTCAGCCGCGAATTTGCCAGGCTGGCCCATGCGTCGCAGGGGCGCCCGGCAAAGGACGAATCCCGGCTGCAGGCGAGCAGGCGGCGGCTTCAGGCGCCATCCTGGGAGGCCCCGCTGCAGATAGTGCCCGGCGTTCCTACCCTGGTGCTGACCGGTGGATGGGAACCGCTGTACGAGGAAATCGCCGAATACCTCGCCGCTACGGGCGCCGTGCACCGGCAGGCCCCCGGCGGGCACCGTCCGCAGGATTCCGACGAGGGCGACAAGCTGATCCGGGACTTCCTTGCGGGTTCACGGCGCCTGCCGCCTCGGTAGCAGCGTCCGCAGCAGCGTCGGCAGCAGGGGGAGGCCTCCGGGGGAGGCGTCAGTGTCAGTGGCTGACCGTAGGCTGATTCCATGTTGGAAATACGTCCGGCCGCATTGGCGGAGTTCTCGCTTCTGTCGGCCATCGAAGCGGAGTCAGACACGCTGTTGACCGGGCTGCGGCCCACTCTGTTGCGGGGGGCCCTGCCGGCGGGGTCCGGAGCCGCGGTGTCCACGGCGGAGGACTTTTCCGCCGCGCTGCACATCATGGTCGCGGGCCGGCCCGCGGTGGCGTTCGCACGGATCGAGGAAGTGGATGGCCAGGCTCATCTGGAGCAGCTATCGGTCCGGCCCGATTTTGCCGGACAAGGGATCGGGCGGGCTCTGGTGCATGCGGCCGTCGCATGGTCCAGGGAAGCCGGGTATCGTTCCATGACCCTGTGTACGTTTTACGATGTGCCGTTCAACGCCCCGTTCTACGCAAGCTGCGGCTTCGTCGTCGTTGGTTCACCGGGGCCGGGGCTGGCCGCACTCCGGGACCACGAGCGCAGAATCGGGCTGGACGTGGCCGGCCGGCGGGTCGTCATGCGGATGGTGTTCGCCCCACGGCCGAGCCCGGTGCGGGGAAGGGGGCCTTCGGGGCAACTAAAGTTCTCTGACACTTAAAGTCACCGACCGGGTAGCCTCACCGACCCGAAATAAATGGAAGCTTCAAGTAATCGAAGCAGGTATGTTCAGTCCCGACGATCGGCGGTCACAACCTACGTCAGGAGGACGGGAGGACCCGTACGCCCTCTGCCCAGGACCTACTGCCGGCGGGCCCCGCCATGGGCGCCGTGCTGTTCAAGGTTGGGGGACATGAAAACCATGTCCGCTCATTACCAGCAGGCGCTGGGTCTGGACGTGGTTGCCGAGGAGGCGCGGGATTTCTCGGTGGAAACGCTGGGATTTGAGCAGACCGCTCTGCCGGGGGACCAGGCACTGTTTGTCTCCGCCGGCGGCTATCATCATCACCTGGCGATGAACGTGTGGAACAGCCGGGGCGCGGGGACACACAAGGACACCCTTGGCCTCAGTGAAGTCCTGATCCGCATCCCCGGGGCGGACGACGTCGGCGCGCTGGCACCACGGCTGGCTCACCGCGGTGTTGCGGCGGCGAATTCGGGTGCTGACCCGGTCTTCCCGGATCCGTGGAACAACCGGATCCGCGTTATTGTGGACACTGAGGCGGCCGCCTGAGAAACGCCTCAGGGCCGCAACGTCGACGATGGAGGCCGTAGTCTTGTCCACCCTTTCGGAATTCTTTATAGCTGATCACCGCAGCGCCGTGGCCCACGCGAAGGCACTGGATGCACGGATGGCTCCGCCGAAGGAGCTGCCGCGGCTGGAGGTACCGGATCTGACGGACCTTGACGTGGAAATCCTGGCGGAACTGGCCGCGAAAACCGTCCACGCCACCGGGACCGAGTGCGAGCTTGGCCTGGTGGATGTTGAGCTGGACACCCTATTTGTGGTTCCGGAGGCCGTGACGGCCGTTTTCGCCGAGCTGAAGGACCTCGAAGACCAGGAGGACGTAGCTGCGCTGGCCGCCGACTGGGCACGGACCGAGGAAATGGCGACGACGGCCGAGGTCACCGGGCCGTTGGTGCGCGCCCTCTCGGAACTGGCCTCAGGGGCGGATGAGGATGCCATGATCAGCCTGTACTTCTGGGCCGAGTAGCCCGACGTCCCGCTCCGCCCGGGCGGAGCGGCCGCGCGGGTGGCCCGGACCTGCGTTGGCTTTCGGGTAGGGAATGATCTGGCATAATAGGAAGGTACTCGATCCGCGCGGCCCCTCTCTCCGCGTGCCGATCCTGTCCTTAGAACCCTAATGATCGGCCCGCCCCACGGGAGCGTGACATAGGGTTTGCCCTCTTTAGAACCAGGAGTGACCACAAAAGTGGCCGTAAAGATTCGCCTTAAGCGCTTTGGTAAAATGCGCGCACCGTACTACCGCATCGTCGTCATGGACGCACGCGCCAAGCGTGACGGCCGTGCGATCGAAGAGATCGGCAAGTACCACCCGACCGAGGACCCCTCGTACATCGAGGTTGTTTCAGAGCGCGCCCAGTACTGGCTCGGAGTCGGCGCACAGCCGTCCGAGCAGGTTGCCGCGATCCTGAAGATCACCGGTGATTGGCAGAAATTCAAGAACCTGCCCGGCCAGGAAGGCACGCTGCGTGTCAAGGCCGAGAAGGTGCCCTTCGTAGCTCCCGAGAAGTCTTCGGTCATCGTCAAGGAGGCCATCACCGCGAAGGCCAAGAAGGACGACGCTCCGGAAGCAACTGCGGAAACGACCGAGGCGTAGTCTCGATGCTTTCCGAGGCGCTCGAGCACTTGGTCCGGGGGATCGTTGACAGTCCCGATGATGTCAAGGTCAGTGTCAAGAACAACCGCCGCGGGGAGTCCCTTGAGGTGCGCGTTCACCAAGACGATCTGGGCCGGGTAATCGGACGTCAGGGACGCACGGCACGCGCATTGCGTACCGTCATCGCAGCTCTGGCCAACGGCGAGCCGGTAAGGGTCGACGTCGTCGACACCGACCGCCGCCGCTGAGCGTTAAGCCCAGCAGGCAGCTGGCGCAGCTCTCGTCGGCACAGCCCTTCGTCGGCACAGCCCTTCGCCGGCGCAGCCCTTCGCCGGCACAGCCCTTCGCCGGAGCGCGATAGTCATGGAGGGCGGCCCCGGCACCATAACGGTGCCGGGGCTGTTTTCCGTTAAAAGTCCGACCGGCTGAGAGTTTGGTCAATTATGAGTTTGACCCGTTAAGAGTCCGGCAAGAGTACAGAGGAGTTTTTCATGCAGGTTCAGGTCGCCCGGATTGGTAAACCGCACGGCATCAAGGGTGAGGTCACCGTCCAGGTGCTCACGGATGCGCCGGGCAACCGCTTTGTCCCGGGTGTCGAGTTGACCGTCGAGCCGGCCACGCTTGGCCCCCTGACAGTGGTGAGCGCACGCTGGAACAAGGACATACTTTTGCTCGCCTTCGAAGGGATCTCCACGCGCAACCGTGCGGAAGAACTGCGCGGCGGGAAACTGTTTGTTGACTCGGACGAGGTGGAGGACGACGACGACGGCTGGTATGAGCATGAGCTCGTGGGCCTTGAAGCGCGGGTCGGGTCTGAAGTCGTGGGGACCGTGAGCGCGCTGAATACCATGCCGGTGCAGGATCTGCTGATCATTACCAATGCCGCGGGCGACGAAATCCTGGTACCTTTCGTTGAGGAAATTGTTCCCGAGGTCAACGTTGCGGGTGGATATGTACTGCTGACGCCACCGGAGGGACTGTTCACCGTAAATTCCGAGCCCGCCACAGCGCCGGAAGATGCGCCGGAAGAGCAGAGCGCCGAATAAGTGCGCATCGACGTCTTCAGCATATTCCCGGAATACCTGGCTCCACTGGAGCTGAGCCTGATCGGCAAGGCCCGGCAGGACGGCATCCTGGACCTGCAGCTGCACAACCTGCGGGACTTCACCACGGACCGGCACCGAACCGTCGATGACTCTCCCTACGGCGGGGGAGCCGGCATGGTGATGAAGCCGGAGCCATGGGCCCTGGCCCTGGAATCGGTGTTCCCGGCGGTCGGCCAGGGGAGCCCTAGCGACGGCGTGGAGACCCCTTCCGATAGCCGCGTGCCCGCCAAACCCACGTTGATCGTGCCCTCCCCGGCCGGGGAGGTTTTCGACCAGGCCCTGGCCCATGAATTGGCAGAGGAGAAGCACCTGGTGTTCGCCTGCGGACGCTACGAAGGCATCGACGAACGCGTGCTGGAATGGGCCGCCGGCACTGGCTCGACCGGCACTGGCTCCGACAGCACAGGCTCCGACAGCACTGGCTCCGACGGTCCTTTCCGGGTCCGCCCCATCAGCCTCGGTGACTACGTGCTCAATGGCGGGGAGGTCGCTGTGCTGGCCATGGTGGAGGCCGTCGGCCGGCTGCTGCCGGGGGTGGTGGGCAACCCTGAATCGCTCGTCGAAGAGTCCCACGCCGACGGCCTGCTGGAGTACCCGGTGTACACCAAGCCCTCGTCTTGGCGCGGACGGGACATCCCCGGCGTTCTGCTCAGCGGCAATCACGCAAAAATTGCCAGCTTCCGCCGGGAGGAGCAGCTGCGCCGCACCGTGGAGCGCCGGCCGGACCTGATCGACGCGCTTGACACCACGAACTTGACTAAAGCGGAACTGGCTACGCTCAGCGACCTCGGCTACGCCGTCGTCGGCGGCAGGCTACGCCGCGCCTACTAGCGCACCTCCCCCGGTCCTCCCGCACCGCCACCGGTCCTCCCGGACCGGGGCCGCGTTCGGCGTCGGCCATCGCGGAGACTTCAGACGCCCACCGCGGCGCAGATTACCGGGAACCGCCCCGCATATGGCAGAATTGAGCCTTGTGTCTACTGGGTTCGCACCTGCCACAGGGGGAGCGCGACCAATGCAGCAGCACACCGGCTTTCCCCCAGCGGAGCAGTCGGTCTAAACCTAACTTTCGGCAGGAACATCTGCGGGTCTTCGGACTCCAGCGTTGCTGCCGTGACACAAAGTGAATGACCCGTGGCGTTCACCAGGAGTGACACAATGCACATCCTCGATTCAGTCGATGCAGCCAGCCTGCGTACTGACGTCCCCGCCTTCCGTGCCGGCGACACCCTCAAGGTTCACGTGAACATCATTGAAGGTAGCCGCTCCCGCGTCCAGGTTTTCCAGGGCTTCGTGCTCGGGCGCCACGGCGATGGTCTGCGCGAAACCTTCACCGTCCGCAAGGTCTCCTTCGGTGTCGGCGTCGAGCGTAAGTTCCCGGTCCATTCCCCGATCATTGAAAAGATCGAGGTTGTTTCCAAGGGTGACGTGCGCCGCGCGAAGCTGTACTACATGCGTAACCTGCGCGGCAAGGCTGCGAAGATCAAGGAAAAGCGCGATACCGTTCCCGCTAAATAGGGGATCCGCACTTTGAACCACACGGAACGCCGGTCCAGGAAACTGGGCTGGCGTTTCGTTGTGCTGGCCGTGGTGCTGGTCATCGCCGGCAGCGCGGTCATCCGCAGCTGTTGGCTGGACGTGTATTATATCCCGTCCGAATCCATGGAGCCTTACCTGCTGACGGGGGACCGTGTGCTGGTGTCCCGTACTGACTACGCCTCCACAGCCATTGTGCGCGGTGACGTCGTAGTCTTTGACGGCAGAGGCTCGTTTGCTCCGTTGAACAGCGGGCAGGGACCCATTGCGGACGCCGTCCACACCATCGGCGTCTGGTTGGGCGTGGCAGGGAGCGACACCGTGTATGTCAAGCGTGTCATCGGTGTCGGCGGTGACCACGTCAAATGCTGTTCCACGGACGGTCGTCTGGAAGTTAATGGCGTCGCCCGCGATGAGCCGTATCTCTACCCTGGGGATGCGGCAAGCACCTCGGCTTTTGATGTCGTGGTTCCAGAGGGTAAATTGTGGCTGATGGGTGATCACCGCTCCGTCTCGGCTGACTCTCGATCGCTGCTTGGTGCTCCGGGCGGGGGTATGGTGTCCGTGAATAAGGTCATTGGCCGCCCTCTTTGGGTCCTCTGGCCGTTTGAGAGATTCGGACCACTTGATCGCATAACGGCTTCGGCAATCCTGCCGGTTCCGCCGGCTATACAGAAGGACGCACAGTAAATGCCGCAGAATACCCCGGGCGTCCCCGATGAGGCCGAGCCGCACGGCACGCCAGGGCCGGAGGCGGATCACCATGGGCACAGAGCCCACGCCAAATCTTCACATTCTGCCGCTTCACACCAGACGGTCCACGGAGCCCATTCTGCGGCGTCGCCAGATCACGAAGAAACCTCCGGGGAGAGGATGCGGCGCGGCGCGCGTGCCTGGCTCAAAGAGATCGGCACCATAATTGTCATCGCTTTGGTGCTGTCCTTTCTGATCAAAACCTTCCTGTTCCGGGCCTACTGGATCCCGTCCGGCTCGATGGAGAACACTCTGGAGGAAAACGACCGCATCTTCGTGAATCTGCTGGTTCCGCGTCCGTTCGCCCTGGAGCGTGGCGACATCGTGGTCTTCAAGGACAGCCAGCAGTGGCTCCCGCCCGCCGCGCCGCAGCCGCAAGGACCACTGAGCTGGGCAAAGGATGCACTGATGTTTGTTGGGCTGGCCCCCGACGAATCCCAGCAGCACCTGGTCAAACGCGTCATCGGGCTGCCAGGGGATAGGGTCATCTGCTGCGACGCGGTGGGAAAGATTACCGTCAATGGACAATCGATAACCGAGCCGTACTTATATCCCGGCGCCGCGCCCTCCGCCACGGCCTTCGATGTGACAGTTCCTGCCGACGAACTGTGGGTGATGGGGGACCACCGCAACGACTCGGCTGATTCGCGTGCGCATATGGACACCCCGGGCAAGGGATTTGTTCCGGTCGCGGATATCGAGGGGCGCGCCACGGTCATTGCCTGGCCGTTCAATCGGCTGACGATTCTGGGCAACTACCCCGATGTCTTCCGGGACGTTCCTGCTCCGGCGAAGCCCGCCCCCAGTTCCCTCGCACCCACTTCCGGTCGGTAATCGTGGGCGCTCCTGCACAGGTGTCCGGACTTGGCCGTAAAACCCCGTCCAAGAAGCACGCAGCTGCCAAGACGGGCAGCAAAGCTCCCGTACCGACCCTGATCTATGAACGCTCCTTCCTGACGCAAGGGCACCGTCTGATCGCCGGCTGCGATGAGGTGGGGCGCGGTGCCCTCGCGGGCCCGGTCAGCGTCGGCATGGTGGTTGTCGATGCCGCATCCCAGCTCGAGCTGGCAAAGGTGCGGGACAGCAAGCTGCTGACGCCGGCTGCGCGGGTGGAGCTGGTGCCGCAGATCCGCGAATGGGCCGTTGCCTACTCAGTGGGGCACGCCGCCGCCGCCGAGGTCGATGCCGTCGGCCTAATTGCCGCCCTGCGGCTGGCCGGAACGCGGGCATGGCATCAGCTGGTGGAATCCGGGGTGACGCCGGATGCTGTTATTTTGGACGGCAATCACAACTGGCTATCCCCGCAGCCGGAACCAGCACCGGAAGCCGAAGTTCCGACGACGGCGCAATGTCAGCAGCAGTTCGACTTTGGCGGCAAAGTGCCGGGGACGGTTGCGGCTGCCCGGCCGGAACCGCCCACAGAAGCGGGCGACGTCGTCGTCCTCTCCTGCAACGCACCGGTTTACATGAAGATCAAGGCGGACATGCAGTGTCTGAGCGTCGCGGCTGCCAGTGTACTGGCGAAGGTGGAGCGGGACGGCATGCTGATCGAGCTTGACGCCGTCCATCCGGACTTTGGCTGGGCAGTGAACAAAGGCTACGCAACTGCGTCACACCGGGCGGCCATCGCTACCCATGGGCCTTCTCCCTACCACCGGTTGAGCTGGCGGCTGACGGCGGCGCTCGAGCCCGCTGCGCAGGACGTTGTGGGTAAGGGATGATGGAACGATGAGTGCCGAAGATCTGGAAAACTACGAGACCGACATGGAGCTCCAGCTCTACCGCGAATACCGGGACGTCGTGGGGCTGTTCAG
>JBBSSN010000036.1:0-13040 GCA_038242035.1 Actinomycetales bacterium | reverse complement strand
GGCCGCGGCAATGATCGCCCCGGCGGAGCCGGCCGCGGACGCCCGGGCGCACCGGGCACCGGCGGTGCTCCGGGTGCCGGCGGCGGCACAGGCGCACCGGCAGGAGGAGGTTTCGGCAAGGGCGGTCGCGGACGCGGCGGGACCCAGGGTGCCTTCGGTAAGGGAGGCGCCGGCCGCGGCAAGCAGCGCAAGTCGAAGCGGGCGAAGCGGCAGGAACTGGAGCAGATGAGTGCTCCGTCGCTCGGTGGCGTGAGCGTACCCCGCGGCGACGGCAACTCGATTGTGCGGTTGCGCCGCGGTTCCTCGATTACTGACTTCGCTGACAAGATCGAGGCGAATCCGGCCGCTCTGGTGACGGTGCTCTTCCACCTTGGTGAGATGGCTACCGCAACACAGTCCCTGGACGAGGACACCTTTGCCCTGCTCGGCAACGAGCTTGGTTACAAGCTCCAGGTCGTTTCGCCGGAGGATGAGGAGCGCGAGCTGCTCAGCAACTTCGACATCGACTTCGAAGCCGAGCTCGAGGCCGAGGGCGACGAGGACCTTGAGGTCCGTCCGCCCGTCGTCACCGTCATGGGGCACGTGGACCATGGTAAGACGCGCCTGCTGGACGCTATCCGTAACTCCGACGTCATGGCGGACGAGCACGGTGGCATCACCCAGCACATCGGTGCGTACCAGATCGTGCACGAGCACGAGGACGCTGAGCGCCGGATCACCTTCATTGATACTCCGGGCCACGAGGCGTTCACCGCCATGCGTGCCCGTGGTGCGAAGGTCACTGATATTGCCATCCTGGTGGTCGCAGCCGACGACGGCGTCATGCCGCAGACGGTGGAAGCGCTCAACCATGCGCAGGCAGCGAACGTGCCGATCGTCGTCGCGGTTAACAAGATCGATAAGGAAGGGGCCAACCCGGAGAAGATCCGCGGTCAGCTCACCGAGTACGGTCTGGTTCCTGAGGAATACGGCGGCGACACGATGTTTGTGGATGTGTCGGCCCGGGAGAACCTCAATATCAATGAGCTGCTTGAAGCGGTCCTGCTGACCGCGGATGCGGCGCTGGATATGCGGGCCAACCCGAACAAGGACGCCCGCGGCATCGCGATCGAAGCGAACCTGGATAAGGGCCGCGGAGCCGTTGCAACGGTGCTGGTTCAGTCCGGTACGCTGCACGTTGGCGACACGATCGTGGCGGGAACTGCGCACGGTCGGGTCCGTGCCATGTTTGATGAAGACGGCGGCAACATCACGGAGGCGGGTCCGTCCCGTCCCGTGCAGGTGCTCGGTCTGTCCAATGTGCCGCGTGCCGGCGATACCTTCTTCGTCACCGGGGATGAGCGCACGGCCCGTCAGATCGCTGAAAAGCGTGAAGCTGCGGACCGTAACGCAGCACTGGCCAAGCGCCGTAAGCGGATCAGCCTGGAGGACTTCGATCAGGCAGTCGCCGCGGGTAAGGTTGACACGCTCAACCTCATCCTCAAGGGTGACGTGTCCGGTGCCGTTGAGGCGCTGGAGGATTCGCTGCTCAAGATCGACGTCGGCGAGGGTGTCCAGCTGCGGGTTATCCACCGCGGCGTCGGTGCCATCACGCAGAACGACGTCAACCTGGCCACCGTGGACAACGCGATCATCATCGGCTTCAACGTCAAGCCGGCGGAGCGGGTTGCCGATCTGGCGGACCGTGAAGGCGTTGACATGCGCTTCTACTCGGTCATTTATGGCGCGATCGATGACATTGAGCTGGCTCTGAAGGGCATGCTCAAGCCGGAGTACGAGGAAGTCCAGCTTGGTACCGCGGAGATCCGCGAGATCTTCCGTTCGTCCAAGTTCGGAAATATCGCCGGTTCCATCGTTCGCTCCGGTACTATCCGCCGGAACTCCAAGGCACGCGTGCTGCGCGCCGGCAAAGTTATTGGGGAGAACCTCACGGTCGATTCGCTCAAGCGCTTCAAGGATGACGCCACCGAGGTCCGGGATGGCTTTGAGTGCGGTATCGGTTTGGGGTCGTTCAACGACCTGCAGGCCGAGGACATCATCGAGACGTTCGAGATGCGCGAGAAGCCGCGCGCCTAACATTGATATCTGAGGTGCGCAAAAAGGGGCGGAACAAGCCAAACAGCCCCATTTTGCGCACCTCACCTGATTGAGGAGAATTTTCATGGCCGATTCGGCACGCGCTGCTAAGTTGGCGCAACGGATAAAGGTTATTGTCGCTGAGGGTCTGCGCAGGCGGGTCAAGGACCCGAGGGTGGAGGGCGTCACCGTAACCGATGCCCGCGTCACCAACGATCTGCAGCACGCGACGGTGTATTACACGGTGCTCGGTGATGACACAGCCCAGGCCGATGCCAAGGTAGGGCTGGAAAAGGCCCGCGGAGTGCTGCGCCAGGAAGTGGGCAATAACGTCACCGTCCGGCTGACGCCGACGCTGGAATTCGTCGCCGACCAGATCCCTGTCAACGCCGGACACCTGGAGGATCTGATCCGGACAGCCAAGGCGCGCGACGCCGAGGTAGCCGCGATTGCGCAGGGGGCGAAGTTCGCCGGAGATGCGGATCCATACAAGAAGGACGACGACGACGGCACCGAAGCGGACGACGCTCCCGGGGTCGAAACGGGAGAGAAGTAAGCCCGCAGGTTGACTGAAGGACCAGTCAGGGGCGCCCGATCGAAAGACCGGACGCCCCTGACGTATCTCAGGACCGGTTTTGCGGGGTCGACGGCGTCAGTCGTCGTACTGGTTCAAGGACGGGTAGTTGTCCTCGCCGCTGTTGAGCCGGACCTTGATGACCTGGCCTGCGGGCGGTACGCCGTCTCCGGGGAGTGCGTTGACGGTGGCATAGAGCGTCCCGCCGTGGATGGCCACATCGGCCGGCAGCGGAACCGCCAGGAACGGCTGTGCCGTGGAGGCACCCCGCGGAATCACCGAGATCTGACCGCCGAAAAGTTCGGCGACGTAGATATCTCCGCTCCGGCTGACGGCAAGTCCTGTCGGTGAATTAAGCCCGGAGGCAACCAACCGCACAGTTGAGGACCAGGGACTGACCTTGTACACGCTGCCCCGGGCTCCGAGCGCGGACCCCTCGGGACCGCCGGGCAGCGTGCTGACGTACAGCCAACCGTCCCGGCCCCAACGGACGTCCGTGGGAACCGGCTCGAAGTAGTAGTCGTGGCCTGCGGCGCAGGCCGGGAGCCCGAACGAAGCTGCGAGGGCGGCAGTAACGTGCGTTATAGAGGGCGGGAGCACCGCGACCGTGCGCACCCGTCCGGTGAACTGGTTGACGGCGACAATGTCATTGCCGCCTGCGTCGGCTACATAGATTTCGAACAGGCCGGGCTCGGTGGCATAGGGGTGTGAGTCCGCTTCACCGGTGTAGCTGCCAGGCAGCGTGGCGGGGATTTGCTGCAGACAGGCCGCATCCAGATCGCGGAAGCCGTAGGTGACGTTTGCATCGGGATTATGCGTGGCCTCAAATTGGGCCACGTCGGCGATGGAACGCACCTTTCCAGTGGACGAAATGGACTTGATGATACCGATGTTTGGCGCCGGATCTTCTCCGGCTCCGGCGTTCTCCGCGAAATAGGTCATGCCGAATCGGGACGAGACCGCGCCGACCTCATGGCCAGGGACGGATGCCTGATAGACGGTACTGATTGCGCCTTTCGCGTCCACCTTGTTCAGCGAACCGGCGAAGTTCTGTGTGAAGTAAACGGACCGGGATGAGCCAAGGGTCAGGCTCAGCGGTGATAAGAGGCCGCTGGCCAATATCTCGGGCGTGCCGGGAACCGGTATCGGTTTGTTGCCGGCCGCGTGGACGGGACCGGCGCCCAGCCCCACGAGGGCTGTCAGCGCGACAACGGCGCTGGCCCGGATAATTATTCTGCGCATTTCCAGCTCCAAAGGTGACGTGACGAGTGATCGAGACCAATGGTTCGCTGGATGCCCTCCACATCGCCCAACGGGGCCTGCAGATCGCCGCGGGGTGGGCGGCGACCAACACCAGCTGCGCCTACTGTAGGCTTCTGGCGGATTCGTGTCATCCATTGTTGCCCTGCCAAACTTCACAGAAAACATCCGGAGAGCGTACTGGCACCATGCAGGTCCCGGCTTCTACCATGAGCCATGAAAACTTTCCAGCAGAGCGCGGAAGAACACCCGCACGGCGAACACCCGCAGGGGGACGGTGACTCGGAGCCGCAACGCCAGCTCCGGCCGCGCGAACGCAGTATCTTCAGCCGCCGCGGCTTTCTGGCGGGTGCGGGACTAGTGGGCGCCACAGCCGTAGCGACGGCCAGCTATGCCGGACACGACGCGATTTCCGGAGCGCTGACACGCGTTGCCGGCCATCCGGGCGGGGCGTCGTCGTCGGGCTCTACGCTCTCCGGCGCTGCGGCGCCGGCCAGCAGCAAGCCGCCGGGACCGGCAGCCCCGCCGGATCGGACATTTGTCAGTACGCAGCTGACCGCGGCGCACGTCTCCAGCTGGGCCACGGCTGCCACCGCGGCCGGCCTGATCTTCGCCGGCCCGCAGGGGCACGGCTCCAGCGGCCTGATCGTGGACAATCACGGTGAACCGGTCTGGATGGAACCAACGGGCGTTGGCGTCACGGACCTTCGCGTTCAGACCTTCGAGGGCAAACCGGTATTGACCTATTGGACCGGGACCGGGACCGGCGGCCACGGGATGGGCTCCGGCAGCATTTTGGACACCAGCTACGAAGCCGTGGCCGAAGTCAATACCGGCAACGGTCTGAAGGCCGATCTGCACGAGTTCACGCTCACCGAGGCGGGAACCGCTCTGATGATCGCGTACCCCACGGTGCCCTATGACCTGCGGCCGGTGGGCGGACCCGCCAATGGATTCATCTACGACTGCCACGTCCAGGAAATCAACGTCAGATCCGGGGCCGTGCTCCTGGACTGGTCGGCCGTGGCGCATATCGATATCACCGAAACCTATGTCCAGCCGGGGGACAATAACGCCAGCGCGGACGGGACCACGGAGGCGAAGGCGTTTGACCCGTTCCACCTGAATTCCGTGGACGAAAGCGGCGACGCGTTGCTTGTCTCCAGCCGCCACACACATGCCCTGTATTTGGTGGACCGCACGGCCGGGACCATACGGTGGCGGCTGGGCGGGAAGCGCAGCGATTTCGAGGTCGCGGACAACGCGGCCTTTGCCTGGCAGCACGACGCGCGACGCAGGTCGGCAACGTCCCTGACGGTGTTCGATAATCACTACTCCGAAGGCAGCACCGGGATTTCGCGGGGTCTGCTCCTGAACGTCGACGAGCCGGCGCGGACGGTGACGCTGCAGCAGGAGTTCAGCCACGCCGGTCACCGGGGAAATGCCGAGGGTAATGTGCAGCTGCTCGACAACGGCCATTATCTGGTCGGTTGGGGGGCGGATCCTGCCGTCACGGAGTTCACCCCGGACGGGACAGCGCTTTACGAATCGATTGGCCTGGGGAACGCTTCCTACCGCACCTATCGATGTGCCTGGACCGGCAGGCCCGCCACCGTGCCGGACGTCGCGGTGCTGCCGGGGAACGGCTCCAGCATGCAGGTCTACGCCAGCTGGAATGGCGCCACGGAGATCGCCAGCTGGCGTTTTCTCACCGGCGAAACAGAGGAGTCGCTGACGCCGGCCGGAACCGTCCCGCGGCACGGATTTGAAACCTCGACGGCGGTCGCCGCGGCGGCCAAGGTTGCCGTGCAGGCCCTGCACAGCGACGGCTCCGTGCTGGCCACCTCCAAGGCGGTCAGCACTTAGCCCGTCCCATATACTGGAAGGCGTGCATTCTGGACTGATCATCGTGGACAAGCCCCCCGGCCTCACCAGCCACGACGTCGTCGCCCGGCTGCGGCGCCTGACCGGAACCCGCAAGGTCGGCCATGCCGGAACCCTCGATCCGATGGCTACAGGGGTCCTGGTGATCGGAATCAACAAGGCCACCCGGCTGCTCACTTACATCGTAGGGACCGCTAAGACATACCGGGCCACCATCCGGCTCGGCGCCGGCACGCTCACGGACGATGCCGAGGGCGAGATCACCGGCACAACGACGACGGCGCAGGTCACCGATGCGGCAATTCACGCGGGAATCACCGCGCTCACGGGGGAGATCCTGCAGGTCCCCAGCAGCGTCAGTGCGATCAAGGTCAAGGGCCAACGCGCGTATGCCCGGGTTCGTGCGGGGGAAGAGGTGGTCCTGGCCGCGAGGGGGGTAACTGTGCACAGCTTTGAGCTGAACGCGATGCGCAGACTCACAGCGGAGAATGCTGCCGGGGAAGGAACCGAAGCTCTCGATCTCGACGTTACGGTCGAATGCTCCTCCGGCACCTATATCAGGGCGTTGGCCCGCGATCTTGGGGTCGGGCTCGGCGTCGGCGGCCATCTGACCGCGCTGCGGCGCACCCGGGTCGGGCCGTATGACCTCGGACAGGCCAAGAGCCTCGAGCAGCTTGAGCAGGAGGCGGATAGTGACGGCTCGGTGCAGATCCTCGACATCGCCGATGCCGCCCGTGCGCTGATGCCGGTCCGCGAGCTGACGGACGCCGAGGCTTCTGAGCTCTCCTTCGGCCGAAGGATCGCGCGCAGCACCGAGGGATCCCATTCGGCGGAACAGCCGGCCGCTGCCTTCGGGCCCGATGGCGAGCTTGTGGCGCTGCTGGCCGATGCGGACAGCCATGCCCAACCGGTCCTGGTCTTCACGCCGGATCTGGGAGCCTAAGCGGTGACTGTGGACGGCTGGTTTATCGCTGCCCTCGTGCTCGGACTGATCTCCAGCGCGATCTGCGTCATTGCCGCGCTGCTAAAGAAGGGCCCCAATGACGTCACCTTGCTCGCCGTGGCGTGCGTTGAATTATTTCTGCTGTGCTACCTGGTGGCCTCGATTGTGCGCACCGCCACCGGAACTGAGATTGCAGGTGCCCCGTGGGAATTCTGGGCATACCTGATCACCGCGATTTCCCTGCCGGTGGCAGGATTCTACTGGGCCATCCTGGAACGCAGTTTCTGGAGCAACTATGTCCTGGCCGCGGTGGGAGTCACCGTGGTGGTTATGATGGCCCGGATGGCGCAGATTTGGTACGGCGTGGCAGCGCCGGCGACTGGGGCAGCACTGGGGGCAGTATTGCGGACAGCGTTGGGGACGGCACTAAGAACAGGACCAGTACAGTGAGCACGAACCCGCCGGCAGCGGCCCGGACGCAGGATACAAAATCGACGGGACCGGGCCGTCTGCTGATCGCCGTCTACGGTATTTTTGCCTTGGCGGCCACAGCCCGTGCGGGATTCCAGATCATCAGCAAGTTCTCCGAAGCGCCCGTGGCGTATCTGCTCTCCGCAGTGGCCGCCGTCGTCTATATTGCAGCGACGATCTCGCTCGCCAGGAAAGGCCGGTTCTGGTTCAAAGCGGCGGCCGTGGCGGTGTGCATCGAGCTACTCGGTGTTCTCATCGTGGGGGCGCTGAGCATTTTTGACGCGCACGCGTTCCCGCAGGACACCGTCTGGAGCCAGTTTGGCCGGGGCTACGGATTCGTCCCACTGCTGCTGCCTATTCTCGGTCTCATCTGGCTGTACCGGCACCGGAAGCCGGCGGTGCATCCATGAGCGCCGTGGTAGCGGATCTGTCCGGCGTCCCTGAGCTTTCCGACGGCATCGTCACATTGCGGGCCTTCCTTCGCGCGGATGCGGCCGATTATGCGGCGTTGAATCGGGACCCGGTTAATGTCCGCTGGGCCAATTCCAGAGCCGGCATGACCGCGGGCGAGGCCGAAGCCGCGATCACCGGGCCCATCCTCGAGGGCTGGGCCAGTGGTCACACCCGCAGATTCGCCATCGTGGACCGTACCGGCGGACTCGTAGGAACAACGGCGCTGCACAACGTTGGCCACGGCAGTGCATCGTTGGGCATCAAGCTTGCCGCGGACGCCCGCGGCAACGGCCTGGCCCGGCGTTCGGCCAAACTGATGACCGACTACGCCTTTGACACCCTTGGCCTGGAGGTCCTGCACTGGCATGCCGTCGTCGGCAATATGGGCAGCAGGCGGCTGGCGGAGCACCTGGGGTTCACCCTCGAGGGCACCATCACCGGATACAGCAACGTCGCGGGAACGCCGGCCGACGACTGGATTTTCACCCTGACGGCGCAGGACCGGCTGGTTTCTGCCATGGTGGTGCCGGTCCTGCGCGGGGACACTGTGGTGCTTCGTGACCTGGGGCGGGGGGACGCGGACCAGTTGGTGGCCAACTGTCTGGATCCCGCGGCGGTGCAGTGGACCACGGTTCCATTGAATTACAGCCGGGCCGACGCGCTGACGTTCATCGATGACGTTGTGCGCACGGGCTGGACGGGTGGTGCGACCCACACATTCGCCGTCGCCGATTCCCGGACCGATGCCCTGCTCGGCACCATTGATCTGCATAATTTCAGGCCCGGAACCGCGGAAATCGGCATCAATATGGGTCCGCAGGCCAGGGGGAGTGGAGCCGCGCAGGCGGCGGTCCGCCTGCTGTTGGACTACGCGTTCAACGGCTTGGACCTGCAGTATGTGTATTGGCGCGCCCTCGTGCCGAACTGGGCCAGCCGCAAGCTGGCCTGGAAGGTGGGCTTCCGGCTCGAAGGGCAGTTGCGCGGCTTCAGCGATGACAGGGGCACGCCCACCGATGCCTGGATTCTCAGCCTGGCCGCTTCGGATCCGCGGCAGCCGCAACTGCCGTGGGACGGAGCACGCGCCGGCGACGCGGGTAGCCTAGGAGAGGTTCCGGGCCCACAAGGCCCGGACACGAACGAGGCCGCGCACCCGTGTGCGGCAAAGAGGCGAGGGTGATGGTGCACTTCTGGAACGGACTTCATGAGGTTCCTGCCGGCTACGGCCCGTCGGTGGTCACCCTCGGAAATTTCGACGGCGTGCATCGCGGACACCAGCATGTACTGTCCACGCTGGTGGAGACCGCGCACGGGCGCGGCGCCAGCGCCGTTGCCATCACCTTCGACCCGCACCCGGCCACCGTCCACCGCCCCGACATGGCGCCGGAGGCATTGATGGGGTTGGCGGACCGGCTTGCCACCATGGCGGCGTGCGGGGTGGATGCCGTGCTGGTGATGCCGTACACGCTGGCGCTCGCTGCGCAGACGCCGGAAGAGTTCGTTCGGTCGGTCTTCGTCGACACCTTGGGCGCCTGTGCCGTGGTTATCGGCCACGATGTCCGCTTTGGCCGGGGCAACTCCGGAGACCTCGCCACGATGCAGACCCTCGGCCGCCAGCTCGGCTTTGACGTCGTCGTCGTCGATGAATTTGGCGCGGACCGGCGCTGCTCCTCGACCTGGGTGCGGGAGGCGCTGGCACGCGGGGACGTCGGCACCGCAGCCGAGGTGCTGGGACGTCCGCACCACATGCGCGGCGAAGTCGTTCACGGTGCTGCCCGCGGACGGGCGCTCGGCTTCCCCACGGCCAACCTCGCACCGGAATCCGACGGCTATATACCGGCCGACGGCATCTATGCGGGCTGGCTGACCGACGCCGCCGGCACCCGCTGGCCCGCGGCCATCTCCATCGGCTCCAACCCGACCTTTGCCGGAGTGAGACGCCAGGTGGAGGCCTATGTGCTGGACCGCCCGGTGGAACCGGTGGAGGCATTCAATCTGTACGGCCAGTGGGTCGTCGTCGAATTTGTCAGCCGGCTGCGCGGCATGGTGGCGTATACCGGGCCCGAAGCGCTCGTAGAGCAGATGCGCCTTGATGTGAAGCAGGCGCGGGAAATCCTGCTCTGACGAGGCGTCGCGGCCACGACGCCCGAACCGCCCATTTCGACAGAGTCAACCCGGGCAGAGTAAACTTGGCAGAGTTGAATCCGGCTGCAGTCCGTGGCGGCTGGGTTCTGCCCCGAATTCGCAGGGCGCACCCGGCAGCGCACGCTGAATCCGGGCCTCACGGCACAACACTAGGAGTATCTGTGGCATTAGACGCCGCCGTAAAGCAAGAAATCATGAAGGCTTACGCCACCAGTGAGGGCGACACCGGTTCGCCGGAGGTCCAGGTAGCGATGCTCTCCAAGCGCATCCTCGATCTGACCGAGCACCTCAAGGAGCACAAGCATGATCACCACACCCGTCGCGGTCTGATGGGTTTGGTCGGCCGTCGTCGTCGTCTTCTGACGTACCTGCACGACACCGACATCACGCGCTACCGTACGCTGATCGAGCGTCTCGGCCTGCGCCGCTAGCATCACCGTGAGGCGGTCCCTTCCGATTCGGAAAGGGCCGCCTTTGCCGGTATTAGACCGGCAAAAACGCATGACATAACTAAATCAGGAGCCAACCGGCGTCGCGCATTCGCGGTCCTCGGTAGTGATTTCCGGGACCAACGCCTCTCTGGACGGCGGTCCCGTGAGTCTCGATCGAAGACCGGGTGTTGTTCAGGTCCCACAGCTAAAGACGGTGGGCTTGAGGATGTTGGTTGCCTCCTGCCACATACGCAAAGAAACGGAGGTGACTCTCTATGGAGGGTCCCGAAATTCAGTACTCAGAGGCCGTTATTGACAACGGCCGCTACGGCAAGCGCGTTATCCGCTTCGAGACCGGCCGGCTGGCCCAGCAGGCCGCAGGTGCCGCAATGGTCTACATCGATGAGGACACGGCACTGCTGTCGGCGACGACGGCGGGCAAGCACCCGCGTGAAGGGTTCGACTTCTTCCCGCTGACGGTTGACGTCGAGGAGCGCATGTATGCTGCCGGACGCATCCCCGGCTCGTTCTTCCGCCGCGAAGGGCGCCCGTCCACGGAGGCCATTCTGGCCTGTCGCCTGATGGACCGTCCGCTGCGCCCCGCGTTCGTCAAGGGTCTGCGCAACGAGGTCCAGATTGTCGTCACGGTGTTGGCGATCAACCCGGACGTGCTGTACGACGTAGTCGCCATCAATGCCTCCTCCATGTCCACGCAACTGTCCGGTCTGCCGTTCTCCGGCCCGATCGGCGGCGTCCGCGTTGCTCTGGTTAACAATGAGCAGGGGTCCCAGTGGGTTGCCTTCCCGAAGCACTCCGAGCTGGAAAACGCCGTGTTCAACATGGTGGTCGCCGGTAAGGTCACCGCCGACGGCGACGTCGCGATCATGATGGTCGAGGCGGAAGCCACGGATAACTCCTGGAAGCTGATCAAGGAAGAGGGCGCCACCGCCCCGACCGAGGAGATCGTTTCCGAGGGACTGGAAGCGGCCAAGCCGTTCATCAAGGCACTCTGCGAGGCACAGGCCGATCTGGCAGCACGCGCCGCCAAGCCGACCGCTGTGTTCCCGGTGTTCCTGGATTACCAGGACGACACGTTCGCAGCCGTGGAGAACGCCGCCGCCGCTAAGCTGACCGAAGTGTTCCAGATCGCGGACAAGCAGGACCGCGATAACGCCTCCGACGCGCTCAAGGACGAGGTTCTCAGCTCACTCTCCGGTGCGTTCGAGGGACGCGAAAAGGAACTTTCCGCAGCCTTCCGCTCCGTGACCAAGCAGGTCGTGCGCCAGCGCATCCTGAAGGACCAGATCCGCATCGACGGCCGCGGCCTGACGGACATCCGCCAGCTCACCGCCGAGGTAGAGGTCCTGCCGCGCGTGCATGGTTCGGCAATCTTCGAGCGCGGTGAAACCCAGATCCTGGGCGTCACCACCTTGAACATGCTCAAGATGGAACAGCAGATCGACTCGCTGTCTCCGGTCACGCGCAAGCGCTACATGCACAACTACAACTTCCCGCCGTACTCCACCGGTGAAACCGGCCGCGTGGGTTCGCCCAAGCGCCGCGAAATCGGTCATGGTGCTCTCGCCGAGCGCGCGCTGATTCCGGTGCTGCCCTCGCGTGAAGAGTTCCCGTACGCGATCCGCCAGGTATCCGAGGCGCTGAGCTCAAACGGTTCGACCTCGATGGGTTCGGTCTGCGCCTCCACGCTGTCCCTGCTCAACGCCGGTGTGCCGCTCAAGGCGCCGGTTGCCGGCATCGCCATGGGGCTGGTGTCCGATCAGGTTGACGGGCAGACCCGCTACGCGGCGATGACCGACATCCTGGGTGCAGAAGATGCCTTCGGCGACATGGACTTCAAGGTTGCCGGGACCTCCGAGTTCGTCACGGCCATCCAGCTGGACACCAAGCTGGACGGAATTCCGGCCTCGGTGCTCAGCGCGGCCCTGAAGCAGGCCCGCGAAGCCCGCCTGCACATCCTGGGCGTGCTGAACGCTGCGATCGACGTTCCGGACGAGCTCTCCGAGTTTGCGCCCCGCGTCATCGCGGTCAAGATCCCGGTGGATAAGATCGGCGAGGTCATTGGGCCGAAGGGCAAAATGATCAACCAGATCCAGGAGGACACCGGCGCCGACATCTCAATTGAAGATGACGGCACGGTCTACATCGGCGCGACCAATGGTCCCTCCGCCGATGCTGCCCGTTCGGCGATCAACGCGATCGCTAACCCGCAGATCCCGGAAATCGGCGAGCGTTACCTGGGTACCGTCGTGAAGACGACCACCTTCGGCGCGTTCATTTCGCTCACTCCGGGCAAGGACGGCCTGCTGCACATCTCCGAGCTGCGCCAGCTCGCCGGTGGCAAGCGCGTGGACAATGTGGATGACGTTGTCTCCGTCGGCCAGAAGATCCAGGTGGAAATCACCAAGATCGATGACCGTGGAAAGCTCTCCCTCTCGCCCGTCGTGGCCGAGGAAGCGGCTGCGGAGTCCGCCGTGTCGGCAGATAGCGCTGCTGAGTAATTCATGGCATTTACCCCTTTGCCGCTCATGTCCGCCGCCGGAACGGTCGGTCAGGATTCCGCAGTGATTTCGGGCCAGGCCGGTGGCGCCGTTGTGCGTCGTTCCGTCCTGCCCGGGGGAGTGCGGGTGCTGACCGAGTCCATGCCCGCGCAGCGGAGCGCGACAATCGGGTTTTGGGTCGGTGTTGGCTCTCGGGATGAAGCCGAGGGCCAACACGGCTCGACCCATTTCCTCGAGCACCTGCTGTTCAAGGGAACCCGGCGCCGCACGGCGCTGGAAATCGCCTC